>JBLFWS010000031.1:0-26511 GCA_047611865.1 Chlamydiales bacterium | reverse complement strand
GATGATGGTAGTCTTCGGGCATAATTTCTCCATAGAATATTTTGTAGTAAAAATTACTATAGAGGTCTTAGCCATGTCTGGCCATTTTTCTTTAGACTATTTGTCGCACTTCACGGTTGAAAGGGCGTTTCCTTTTATTTGAGAGTTAATATCCGCGGTGTTAATATGACTGGCCTCTAATTGTAAAAGTTAATATTTTAAATAACACCCAGTATAGGCGTGACCTGGGGTGAGACAGATGCTACCATATACGGCTAGTTAGATTTATTTTTTTTACATCCTTGTTGTGGTACCAATTTCGCTCAACTTCGAAAGCCCGTAGGGTGCCCGATCAAAGCCTCGGATGACTTAAGCGGAGCGAAGGAATCCGTGGTAGTGAGAACAGAAAATCCGAGCCCGCGAGGGCGACTGAAAGGTGTAAGAGGCTTCAATCGCCTTCGTTCCTCAGGCTCTATTTTTTATTTTCTCCTCCACGGGTTCCCTCGCAAGCTCAAGTCACCCGAGGCTTTAATCGGGTCGTCCTGCCGGACTCATGAAGGCGTTGCCTATTCCACAAAATCACCACAAAAATGGGACGGGTTTTAACAGGAAGACTTGAGGGGGAGATCATGGGATTTTAGCCTCATCTGTGTCGCCCCAGGCGTGACCCTTGTTTGAATTTATAAAAAATGCCATTAACAGCGTTAGGGCTATAAAAGGGCGTTGTTGCATAACTTAATACGTTTACAATCATTTATTTAACCACCGAGAACACAGAGAGATAGAAAAATGCATAAAGTCTCTCAGAATATATTATCAACTGATCTGTGATTTTTTATTTTCTCTGCGCCCTCTGTGATCTCGGTGGTAAAATGTTAATCATAAGCCTCTTGTAGACGAATGTTTTATGCAACAACGCCCTATAAAAGCTCAAAATGTAGAAAGGAGTGAACTTCAGAAGATAATGAATCTCGAGACAAGACTTGTTGATTTGCGTTGCGAGAAGCAATACCTTGATCAGAACATTGTAACTTGGCATGAAGGGGAAGCCGTGTTTGGAGGTTCTTCTTATGTTGATCATCAAGGTCCCTATGCTTATTTGGGAACTTTGGAGAGTCGCTTAAATTGTACTGAAAGGGCGATAGCTAGTGTCCAAGGGGAGCTTGACAAAAGAAGTCACGGGTATATTTTTAAGCAAATAACGGAACATACTTGTATGGATATTGCCGGGATTACTTCGGAATATCTTTTTTCCTGCTCTTCCTCTAATTCCCGAATTTAGATATTTAACACAAGAAACATGGGAAATCGGAAAAACCACAGAGGCCACAAGAAGGCACCGAGGTTCATAAAACTTTTCCACAGCAGGCGCTCCTATCTTCTGAGACTAAATCCTACGAGAACTCTTTTATCTTAAAAAAAGCTTGACTTCGAAGCTATGGTCTGTAATTACAAAGTTAGAGGTTGGCATAATAATTGCGTCACCTTCCATCACCAAGAGGTAGTCTTAAGACTTACAGAGAGGAGATGCCATGAGTAAACAAAGCGACAAGTTGGAAAGCGGCAAAAGCCGACGATGGTCCGTAACAAAACGGAAAAACACTCCCGGTAAAAAGAAAGTTCTCGTTCCTGTTCGGGTGAGAATTACTAGAAAAACACAATTATAGGAGGAAGGTTCTTTGATTGGTCTAGGTAAAAAAACATTAACTTCAATAAAACTTCACAGCAAAGAGAGTGTAAGAGATTTATCTATTACCACTCTCTTTGCCTTCTTTCGCACTAGGCGTGCCGCAATAGTTTTTTTTCTTAATTCAGTGTCAGGTCTTCAGGAATCATCGAAAGAGTAGCGTATTTACCACCCATTTCCCGCAATAATACCTGCCATAACTTTTCTACCGGGGTTCGAAATATCGAATCGATATCGCCTTGGGCAAGAAGCCAGCTCCCATCAAGAAACTCTCTTTCTAATTGTCCTCCTCCCCATCCAGCATATCCAAAGCAGAGAAGAACTTCTGGTCCATCATCATCTGTGACCACACTCTGAAGAAACTGCAAGTCTCCCCCAAGGTAAACCCCAGTACATATTTCTAAAGTATTTTCAGGGATCTGACCTGATACATGTAAAATCATCATCTGATTTGTTTGAACGGGACCTCCGGCTCTCAATCCCACTCTCGGATTCGCCAGTTGGTTCATATTCAGTATTTCATCGGGAAGTTCCAGGTCGAGGTTTTTGTTAATAACGATTCCAAAAGACCCATTAACGCTATGCTCACAAACGAGTATGACGCTCCGAAAGAACATCCCCGCGTCAATGTCTGGAGTAGCTATAAGTAAGGTTCCTTTTCTCAGATCGGCGTGAGGTAAATTAACCATGGTATTCCCTTCAAAGCTAACAATAAAAATTATTCAATGATTTCTATTAGTTCTTGATTGTAAATTTTCAAGACTTCCTCCAGAGCTTCCACCTGTCGCATAAGCTCAACGAAGCCTCTTTTAAAATCTTGAGTGTATGTACTATCCTGATTACTTTCATCCATACGATCCATAAGCATCGCTACGCGAGCAAGAGAAGTAGATATTTGATCAACTTCTTCTTCAAAGAAGTCCTTAAACTGCGCTGGAGTCTGTAGATTGACCAATACATTCATTCGTTTGGTACGCTGACGCTGCCACCCTTTATCCAAGTGGAAAAGAAGGCCGTAATGATTCACATCATTCATCACCGTACTCATTTTCCCCATGATGCCTTTTGCCGAAAAGTATAAGTCTTCACGGTTAAGAAGTTTTCCCAGATCGCCTTCTCCGCGCTCTACCTTTTGTACTAAAACTTTAGCACTTTCAGTAATTTCTTTTCCCGTTTGAGTTATATCCCTTAGATTTCCGGCTGTTTGGGCTATATCCGTAAATGACTTCTCCATGCTTATCCATGACCGAGAAACTTTCCCTTCCAGATTTTTAAACCCTTCGGAAAATGATCGAATATTTTCTACAATCGCAGCTAATTGCTCTGGCTGATTTATTACATCGGTAATTTCTTTTGCATTACGCACAACTGCTGTGAGTTCTTTTACAGTACCTTCCTCTTCCATCACCTGTAGCTGAGTACCTACTTTCTCTAATGTACTTGCAAAAGCATCGGCGGCCTTTTTCGTGGACCCCAACAGATCAATTTCATTAGCATATTCGATACTTTCATCTAAATGTTGGATCGTATTTCGCGCGGCTTTAATGGTGAAAAATATTTCTTGATTGTTGTTTTCAATAAGCTTAATAACGTGATCCATCGTTTCCTCTGCCTTATAGGCGAGGGAAATAAACTTGGTGATTGTTTCTTCTACAGATCCAGGAGCTTTGGCATAGATGACCTCGTCGGAAACCAAACGTAGACTCTCTCCAGCCTTCGGAGGATTTGGAACAATCGAAATGGATTTTTCTCCCAAGAGTCCAGAAGTATGAATACCAATATCGTCTGTGTGATAAACTTTAACGGAGGAGTCTACCTGCAAGAATAATTCGTAAGTATATACATTTCCAACTGAATCTACTTCCTCTTCACGGGCGTTGCTGATCTGTCTGATCGCAACAACTTCTCCCACATGCCGTCCTGCAAAAGTCACTCGTGTTCCGATCCCAACTTTTTCTATGCTGGGAAAACGGACTCGAAGGATAAGAGATCCATCGCCGGCAGTTGGTTCGAGGAACATTAAGATCCAAACGCTTAGGGCTACCCCTACAACGACAAAACAACCTATCATTACATTTTTGACCTGGTCAGTCATCTACTGCTGCTCCTAGATTAGCAAAGGTCCCTTTCTCAGGAAAGGCATTAGAAATAAAGCTTTGTATTAAAGGCTCATCAATCTGAAAGAATTCCTCTTTCTTCGCCACATGGAGGATCCGACCATCATGATGTATGGCCAATCTGTCTGCCACTCTCAACGCAGATCGAATATCATGTGTCACAACAATACTCGTGGCATCCAGTTCCTTCTGTATTCCGATGATAATATCACTAATTTGCGTAGCAGTAATCGGATCCAGCCCAGTTGTTGGCTCATCATACAATAATATTTTCGGCCGGTAAACGATAATTCTTGCAAGTCCTGCTCGTTTTCGCATTCCTCCGGAGAGATCAGAGGGCATTTTGTTCTGTGTACCAGCGAGGTCTACACTTTCCAGAACTTCAGCGACGAGGTCATCAATTTCAGATTCGCTATAAGGTTCTCCCGTAGCAACGTTTCCGTGTTCCATGAGGTGGAAGGCTGTGTTATCCCGAACAGTCATGGAATCGAAAAGAGCTGCCCCCTGAAAAAGCATTCCCATTCCCCGAAGGAAATTACTTCTTTCAGCTTCTTTCATTTTAACAATATTACAGTTTTCGATTTCTACACTGCCAGCATCAGGCTTTTCTATCCCGATAATCTGCTTTAGCAAAACACTTTTCCCCACTCCGGAGCGCCCGAGGATCACTAGCGTTTCCCCTTTTTTCACAAATAGATCCAGCCCCTTTAGAACCTGCAATTTACCGTACTGCTTCCACAGGCCTTTGATATTTATCATAGCCACTTTCTCATGGTGATTCGTAAAATATTCATCGCTACAGTAAGGATAAAGTTCCCAATCAAAATACAGGAATAGCAGATGACCACACTATTAGTAGTAGCCTTCCCTACGCCTGAAGCTCCCCCGAAGGTATTGACTCCTTTATAGCAACAAATCGTGATGATCATAACACCGAAGATCAAAGACTTGACGACTCCGGTATAAAAGTCAAAATGGGAGATATGCTGAGATATAGGGTCATAAAAACTTGTAGGCTGCATTTCAAAATAATAAACAGAGATAAGATAGGCCCCATAGATTCCGATG
The DNA here is from genome assembly GCA_047611865.1 of Chlamydiales bacterium. Classification (GTDB taxonomy): domain Bacteria; phylum Chlamydiota; class Chlamydiia; order Chlamydiales; family JBDQID01; genus JBLFWS01. Next base: position 21,660 of record JBLFWS010000031.1, on the reverse strand, counting down.
GCGTTACTAAAAACCGTTAGTATTGGCATCATTATCGTTCCAGCAATAAACCTGGGAGCTACCAAATAGCGCAAGGGGTTCACCGACATGGAACGTAAAGCATCAATTTGTTCCGTAACACGCATGGAACCAAGCTCCGCGCACATAGCCGAACCTATCCGTCCAGTGATCACAAAACCTGTTAGAACAGGCCCCATCTCTGTGAAGAGAGCCTTTGTCACCATCAAGCCTGTCGCCCCTGCAAGCCCCTTATCGGAAAGCTGATAAAAGGACTGCGCAGCGAGAACCAAACCTGTGGCAAATCCTGTGGTCGCAACTACCGGGATGGAAAGAACCCCTATGCTATATAATTGCTCTCTTACGAGCTTCCATGACGGAGGTCTACGGAGAATCGCAATTAAAACTTCCAGAACAAACGACACGTATCTTCCGAGAGCTGCCAGGTAATCCATGACAATAACTTGCACTGATGATGCCTCAAATTGGGGAACAAAAAGTTATCTATTTAATGTAACGTCAAAAAGAGAATTTGGCAAGAATTAGGACTGATATAAGTATAAATCAACCCTATCGTGGTTTGAACGTAAAATTTAATGAGCGCCGGAAGTAGCGAAGCCTTATTACACAATTCACCACTGAGCCAGTGAGATCACTGAGAGGAAAGTGAGATTGGGAGAAGATCTAAGCTTCTACTCTCCCACTTTGTAGCATCTCTAAAACTACTGAAACATTACCTTCGACGCTTAGTCGCATAACATTTCTCAATTTTCTCACACCTTCTCATTGCCTCAGTGGCTATTTACACGCTCCAATTCAATTACATAGGTAACGCTGATGAATGTTTCTTAGAACTTTGTCCCTATAGTAATTAGGGTTTCTTCGCTGTCAAAAGAAAGACCTTTTCCATAGCCTATACTAATCTTCAAAGGAAACTTGTGGAAAAGAGTTGCATCAACATGAACCTCTGCACCGACACTACTAAGAGAATCTTTTGGAAAAACTCCCGAATTCCATGCGGATCCGTTTTCTACGAAAACGTCCCCATAAATTTGCTGAACACCCACAGGAACAGATAGTAGTCCCCTTTCCATCTTTGCAATAGGGAATCTCCATTCAGCACTGACGTATTGCAGATGTTTCCCCCTTTGTGCTCCTTCGGAATAACCTCGAAGCTTATACATCTTTGAAAATGAGTCTACAGCTGGGTCACTCTCATATGAACCGCCGATGTTGTAAAGGCTATCGGTAGAAAGTCCACGAGCAAACGAGAGTATCAAAATGTTAGTATCAGTTATAGGCAAGTATTCATCCCAGGACAGGACAAACGAACTTCCATGAATTTTGGTATTATAATCAACAACTCCGACAACACTCCTACCTTGCTGAGGAGAAAAGCCACCCCGAGCTGTGAAAGTATTATTAAAAGCTACGGCCTCAGCAAAACTTAAACCATTTTCAGAGGAATTCATTACAGTTGATACAGAATAAAGCCTGTTCTCAAGGCTATAATTTAATGGGTAGACAATTCTTCCAAAAAATTGAGTTTCATTTGTTTCCTGATTATTCTTAATACCCAGAACATAGGTATTAGCGTAAGAATAAATAACAACCGCTTCAGGATGAGGCAATAAATTAATTTCTGTCCGATATGAGTGTAAACCCAACGCATCTCTACCACTAGTCGTTAGTCCAGACAAGGAAATAGGAAACCACCATTTTGGCGAGAGACTATCAAATGGAGAATAAGCCTTGCTGGGCATTGAATCAATTTTACTTAGGTCAAGATCCTTGATATCGCTTTCATTTACATCAACCAAGTGAGAAATAAAGGGATTTTCAAAGGTGTCAATTCCAAGTGATTTATTGGGAGACCTGTATAGGTTATACCCATTCCCTTCATACTGAAAATAATAGACCATTTCTGATGTATTATTTAAGCATGGTGCAAAAGCTCCGCCCAAAACATTGCTAAGTACAGAAATTTCCTTAGTTTCGAGATCCATCAATTTGATATTGTAAACCCCTTCGGAATCTGAGCTAAAGACTACATCTCTTCCAGATTGGCTATATTGAGGCTCACCCACAAGGTAGCCTTTGGTCAGATAGGTCCACTCTTTGCTTTCGAGGTCAAATTCCGCAAGCTGCCACCCCTTTTTCGGACTTTTTACAGCAGTAATAATTTTGTCTTGTATGGGAGAACAATCAATCGTTGAAAGAAGTTCTTCATAGCCACCGCTCCAAAGGACTTCCTTGATCTCGCCAGTAAGGGCAAGTCGAACAAGCCGCCAGTTACCCTGGTAGTATTGAGTCGCGATAATAGACGTACCGCTTCTGTCAAAAGCAGCGGAATATATTCTTTTTCCTTCCGTAAGTTGACGAACATTTTTTCCATCCATATCCATTAGATAGAGGTCTGCATATATTCTTGTTCTGTCAATTCGATCCAACTTATTAAAGACAATCCCTCTTTCCGGGTGGATAGAAAAGCGAAGAGTAAAAGGATTTGTAGTAGAGAACAATTTAGTTTTTTCACCATTAGGAGAAAGACGGAACAAACTTTGGCTATCTATCAAGTTGTCTTCGGAATAGTAAATGCTTCCATCGGGAGTACTTCTTAGCATTCCCCCTCTACCGCCAGAAGTCGTAAGAGCAGAGCCTTCAACGATTCCTTTGCTTCTGATATCATCAATTTCAGGCTGAAACATATTGCTAAGGTAAATCCGATATTCATTCCAAAGAGTCTCACAATCTTTTCCAATAACATGGACAAAAGTGTCGTTAACTCGAAAGGGTATTAAGTTACTGCCATGTCGATCTATCAGCCGTACTAGAGTTTCTTTACCGTATTCATCCGCAATAAATTTTATGAAATAGTATCCGTAAAGATATCTTGAGGAAAATGGCCATGTGATCCCACGATCCATATTGATTTCATCAAGACCTTTTAGGCCCCTTTTCAACTCTGTACGCATTTGCATGGGGTAGTGGCTACCTTGACCTCTGCCTACTCCCTTTTCAAAATGACTTTCGTTATATACCGCCAAGCCTTCAATAAACCAAAGAGGTAAAGCGATGTTCGGTTTAAATGAAAAAAGGAAAAAGGTTTCGGTAGGACCGAAAATATTTCTGAATGTTAAGGGATTTTTACTAGCTTTATCCATCTGTAGAATATGTGTGTATTCATGGATAAAGAGATATTTCAGGGTATTCCCTTGAGACATTAAACCATTTGCAGCCGTTGTCTCCGGAAAGTCAAAAAGATAAATTTTATTATAAGGAATTGGATTAGCGTAACCATTTGTTAAATCGTAGTTATCGTTAAGAACTACTTCAGTGCGCCTGCTAGGCGTCCACTCAAGCTCTTGGGACAGATAAGTGTGTGCTTCCTCGGCAATTACAGCAAGCTTTTGAGCCTTGCTTTCCTCTTCTTCATGGTAGTGAATATTAAAGTGAGGGGTGGAAATGGTAAACCAATTTAAGTTTTGGTCCACCTCTGCATAAGAATACTGAGAAAAGCTGCAGATCATGGCAAGGAAAATTACAAACTTTTTATTTAACGACTGTAACATAATAGAAATCTATTCCATGTAATTTTGTTAAGCTAATAGTGTTTTTTAAAAAAAACGATGAGATTAGTTCAAAAGTATACTCGATTTTTAGCTTAAAGTCCACGAAAGAAAGGATGGATTTGACCAAGCCTGAATTACCTCTAACACTTTTCAGAGCTTCAATATTTTATTTGGATATTATACCGAAACAAGTTCATGAATTGGTTTCAGTATACCCAAGGTATATCACCTTGGGCTGTCAATATTTGAAGTACTATACTTTATAGAAGAGTTGAAAATTCCTTTTCTTCTATAATTTTAACCCCTAACTTTTCCGCTTTGTCAAATTTAGAACCAGGAGAATCTCCAGCCAAGAGAAAGTCAGTTTTTTTACTTACAGAACCCGTAATTTTACCGCCACGCTCTTTAATCAATGAAGCAGCTGCACTGCGAGTGTAGCTAGTCAGTGTCCCTGTTAAGACAAAAGTTTTTCCGCTAAAATCATGATCGGAGAAGCCCCTGATCTCTACCACGCCGGGTATCACCCCATTTCTCAAAAGAGCATGGACTTCTGAAAGATATTTTTCATTGGAGAAAAACTCCACTACAGAGCTTGCAACTTTATCCCCTATCCCATCGATTTCAAGGAGTTGTTCTTCCGTCACCTTCATAAGAGCATCGATGCTACCCGCCTTATAAGCGAGGAGCTCTGCTGTTCCTGTTCCCACGAATTTAATTCCCAACGCCATGATGAAACGGATCAGTGAGACATCCTTTGCATTTTCAATACTTTGTAACAAATTTTCTACTGATTTTTCTTTAAAACCTTCGAGCTGATAAAGTTGTTCAGCACTTACGAGAAAGATGTCGGAGGCCTTTTTTATTAGGCCCTTCTGGAAGAGCTGCTCGACAACCTTTTCTCCCATATGATCAATATCCATTGCCTGCTTTCCGGAGAAATACACGATACGACGAAGCTGCTGGTCAGGACAATGTTCTGTATTGGGGCAGCGCACAGCCACCTCCCCTTCTAGACGTAGAACAGGAGTTTCACATGCAGGACAGAATTCCGGCATCTTCCAGGCTATTGAGTCCGATGGTCTTTGAGAGAGATCTACCTCTAGAACCTTAGGAATCACATCTCCCCCTTTTTCTATCCAAACCGTATCCCCAATGCGAATATCCTTTCTTTGGATTTCCTCTTCATTGTGTAGTGTCGCCCGAGCAATGGTACTACCAGCCAGAGATACAGCTTCCAACTCAGCTACTGGCGTAAGAGTCCCCGTACGCCCAACTTGAACTGTGATATCACGGATACGGGTAAGAGCTTTTTCCGCTGCAAATTTATAGGCCACAGCCCACCTAGGTTTTTTTCCCGTAAGTCCAAGAACATTTTGTTCACGTAGACTATCGAGTTTTATCACGATGCCATCAATGTCAAAAGGTAATGAAGCTCTCAATTGAAGAACTTTTTCAGCAAAATCCATTATTTCATTCATTGAAGTACAATGAGCTGTATGAAGAAGATTGGGAAGTCCCCAGTTCTTTAGTCGCTGATGGATTTCGCTTTGTGTCTTAATGGAAGCGGAAGAGTCTACAGCCACTGAATAAAGAGCTAACTCAAGCCCCCTGCCAGCTACTTCTTGAGGATGCAATAACTTCAAAGATCCTGCTGCGGCGTTTCGTGGGTTTGCCCATGACGCATCACCTTGCTCTTCCCTTTGTTCATTTAGTGTCGTAAAGGTTTTATGGGGCATAAACACTTCACCACGAACTTCTAAGACCTCGGGCACATCGTCGCCAAACAATTGTAGCGGGAGAGACTTTATCGTACGAATATTGGCTGTAATGTCATCTCCCTGCTTGCCATCACCACGGGTTACTGCTCGACAAAAGAGTCCGTTTTCATAACGGATAGAAACGGCTATGCCATCCATTTTTAACTCAACAGAGAACTCGCTACTACGCCCCAGGTTTTTACTACAACGGTCTATGAAATCCTGAATTTCATCTGAAGAATAGGTATTCCCCAAAGACAGCATCGGTGTAGAATGAGTAACTGCTTGGAAGCCATCGGTAAGGGCTTCGCCTACCCGCTGCGTAGGGGAGTTTATGGAGACCCATTCGGGATGTACTTTTTCCATATCTTCCAGACGACGATACAAGTCATCAAATTCCTGATCTGAAATTTCCGGGCTGTGGTCCACATAGTAAAGCCTGCTATGCCGCCAGATTTCTTTGCTCAGTTTTAGGTACTCGTCCTGATCTGTCATTCGCCTCACACCCTCAATTTAATCCCGTCTATTTTTCAAAATTATCTAGCATGTATTGCTTCCCGGCAACACAAGTCATAAGGTCTCCACATTTCATCACGCGCCCTCTGTCTTTTCTCCCTTTACGCAAGCGAAAGGTTTTTAGATGCCTATGAAATTTGAATTGGATCTCTCCGTCTTTCTCTGCAGTAAAAGACATTTTCCGAACCCTTTTTTTCGACCATTCAAGGTCTAGAGTAGCTAGCCCATCACAATCAATATTCAAATAACGTCCACAGAAAAACTGTGGAGGCAAAGCAGGGAGCACATCGATTATCGCTCCTTCTGTTTTCACAAAAAGGCTCTTTATAGCTTTTGCCCCTTCTTGAAGAAGAAAGAATGGTTCGGAAACCCCCTCTATTTCCGGCAAAGAAAAGCCCTGATGGAATTTATCCTCAAGTCTAGGAGAAAACATTCCTTCAAACCCTACCTTAAAGAGATTCAAAAAAGCATCATGGAGGATTTCTGTTTTTCTTTCTTCAGAAACATCCGCACATGTTTTGAAAAGTGCCGCTGCTCCCTGTAAAGAAGTTCCATTTCCGAGGGAGGGAGACATTTGCCCAAGACGTAGCCAAGCGGGGAAAATTTCTCTAAGGTCCTGCCTTCGCACAATCATATCCCAATCCTGAGCTTTATGACTTCCTAAGGAGAGTCGCTCTTTGCAACAGCCCGTCAACACTTCTCTATTCGAAACGTCAGTATTCGTGGTGATAAGAAGGGTGTCCTTTTCCGCTACAGCTTTGCTCAAAGTACTCAGCTTTTCCTCGTCCTTACGGAAAAGTTTTGCTAGCTCAGAATTCGAACAAGTTACAGACAAGCCATCTTTTGGGGTTTTTTCGAAATTTATAGCCATCCCCCCTTTCTCTGCAGTTATCCGATAGCGAATGAAACCATCTGGGGTTTTTCCCCATACAAGAACAAAGCCCTGTTCCAAGTCTTGCCTCACAGTGAATTCTTTCATGGGCCCATTAATGCCTATGCTGATTTCACTCTTTGGTAAAGAAGGTGACGAGCTAAGTTCCTCAAAACGGATAAGGGCTGGAAAGACCTGCAAACTTATAAGTGAGCCAGGTAGAACACAGTGAGTGCCCGGAGTGTGCGAATAAGGCCGAAGGCGACCTGCGATAGATATCTGCATAGAATCAAGATGCCTGTAGTTGAGGTTGTTTTAGAGCTTTGCCAATAAGGCCATGGGGGGAATTTTCTGTTATTTCAACTTCAATAAGTTCATTAGTTTTAAATCCCTCGTCGGGTATCCAAACCATCAAAAAGTTGTCTGTATGACCCGCAATGAAGTTCGGGTGAGCTGCATCAGTTTTTTCTGTTAAAATCGTCATTGTACGACCGATGAAGCGTTCTCCTAATTCAAAAGTCATTTGCTCAGACAGGTGCAGGACCTCTTGCTTTCTCGCCTTTGTAAGTCCCGGAGAGACTTTGTTGGGGTAAGTAGCAGCACGTGTTCTGGGTCTTTCGCTATAAGGGAACATATGCACTTTTGCAAATTTCACTTGCTTAAGAACTTCCAGGGTGTCAGCAAAGTCCATATCAGTTTCACCTGGAAAGCCCACGATTACATCCGTTGTTACTGTAAAGTCTGGGCAAGCTCTAGTTAAGCGCTCTACTGTCTCATAAAATATTTGCCTGGTGTATTTCCGGTTCATTCTTTTAAGAACCACATTAGACCCGGACTGAAGAACCAGGTGCATAGAGGGACAAGTTTTCTCACAGTTTATGATAGCGTCAAGTAGGTTATCATCTACCTCATCAGGGTCTATGGAAGAAACTCGTATTCGTTCGATGCCAGGGATTTTATCAACGGCACGAATTAAATCGGCGAGGTTATCTGGATTTTCTTCTTTTGTTTTGCCCCCATCGAAATCTCCAATGTTAATACCCGTTAGAACGACCTCCTTATATCCATTTTCCACCAAGCCCTCTATTTCCTTAAGAACCTCAGCTATGCTGCGAGAGCGGGACCTTCCTCTCACGTAGGGAATGACACAATATGTGCAGAAGGAGTTACATCCATCCTGTACTTTAACAAAAGCACGCGTGTGATCAGGAAACGTTTTTATAGAAAATTCAGGAACTTCAGCGTCAGGGTAATGGTCTGTCAGAAGAGTTTCTTTTTTCGAGTTAGGGACGACTGAAGATACGCCTTCAATATTCTGGAGCTCTTTGCCTGCACTATCAGCCATACATCCCGTTACGAGCACTTCTGCACCGGGGTTTTTTCGTACAAGTTGTCGGATCTGGTGACGGCTATGACTATCAGCAGACGCCGTAACGGTGCAAGTATTCACGATGCACAGATCAGCTTCATCACCCTCTTGGGCTTCTGAGTAGCCCATATTTTTTAATTGATTATGGTAGGCCTGTGATTCGTATTGGTTTGTTCTACAACCCAATGTCACTACCTTAAACTTTTTTGAGCTTTGCTCCATAACGACTCCGAAATGCCCTGAGTTTGGAGAGGAATTTTAGCATATCTCCCCTCTAATTTTCAAGTTATAACCCACTTACACCAAGCTAAAGCCACAGAGCTGTGCGTGGAATTTTCCTCGCAATAATTTTAGAAATTTATAATTATGTGCCAACATTTTTGAAATTTCACCCTAGTACCCTATCAGGAGGTGTTTATGCGTATAACAGAAACTCCATCCGTCGAAATTACCATAGAGCCAGAAGGCCTGGAATGTCCCCTAAATGCCTGGAGAAACTCTCGGAATCTTATTTCAGAAGTCTTAGATAATATTGACATATTCTCTACGAGAGAAGCATTCCAGCCTCAAGAAATTAATCGAACTATCACACACCTTGGGGTTTACCAAAAAAAACTAGTTCACTTCTTTTCATCTCTTAATAAGTTACAGGATGAAACTCGCGCTGGTATAGAAGATAAAAAAATCTGCGGAATCGCCAAAAGTAAATTTCAATTTTATGCCCTGTCGTCTTTTCAAGGAGCCTCTTTTCTAGCAGGAATCACAGCACCCACCATAGAGGGAATTATCGAAAGTAATGGTTCATCAAATTCAAGCCTCTTCATAATTGGATATGTCAGCCTTATTTCAACTATTATCTTTTCGGAAGGTAAATCTTTCTTTCAAAACAAATGGGAAGAAGAAAAAAATCAAAAGCATCTTTTAAATGAAATTCAAGAAAGTATTTTTTCTATCCGCCTGCTTATCTATAAAGTCAAAACCATAGAAACTAAGATAGTTGAAAAAAAAGACAAGCCTTTAGAACTAGAAATAGCCGTATTAGACAGCAAGGTAGAAAAATCCAGCTCACCTCTCCCCCCAAAAAGCTGCACAATAATTGAACTCTCTCTTGAGAATCAACAGCCATCTTTAAATGAAAATCGTAGCTCTTTGGAAAACTGTCTGTACCTTACAAAGTTCCCCAATCAAGTAGAGTTATTTTGACGAAAGGACTTAAGTAGAGCTCTAAAAATTCCGATAATCCTTCTTAGATTCGTAATTTCAGAAGGATAAAGATTTTGGGTAGGATAATTCCAAGAGAGGTTCCTCAGAATTTCAATCGGTTTATTGAAGGATTCAAACAACTACCTAACATTTCTGAAAAATCTTCTTATCTTCTTGAAAGAGAACAAATCACTGTAAAACTGGCACAAGCTATAATCTCTAAAGGGAATACTTTGAGTGACCTCAGCTCTAATCAGAATAACTTACAGTGCGTTGCCAGTATTCTAACTGCCAATAGCGAAACCTTTACTAAATTTCAGACAGTATTTGAGCAATGCTTGCAAATCATTGATGAACAATTCAGCCATCCCTCCCTCGATGCTGAAGCTTCCTCCCCTTCTACGGATAGCCCACTTCATCATGCTTCAAGGTTAGGAAGCTTGACAAAACTTGAAGCTCTCCTCACTTCTGAAGGGGCTCAAATAGACAGTCCAGGAGTTCTTGGAAAAACCCCCTTGCACCTTGCTGCAAAATTTCGACAGAAGAGATCTCTTGAAGCTTTAATCGCTCACGGAGCAAATATCAACATAACAGACGATGAAGGCTTAACACCCTTACATCAAGCTTTAAAAATGGGTAAAAAAGGCAATATGCACGCCATAGAAAAACTCCTCGATCATAGAGCTGATATCAATATCAGCGATTCCAGAGGAAAATCCCCATTACACACAGCAATTACTCAAAAAAATTCTGAAGCTATAAATTTACTACTAAGTCATTCAGAATTAAATCCCAATACCCAAGATCAGAACGGAAATACAGCCCTTCACGATTTATGGCTTGTAGATACCGGGAACAAACACCTCACAGCAGCCTCTCTTTTAAGTCATTCATCAGCAAATCCACAAATCCAAAATAAAAATGGTGAAAATGCTGTAATGTTTGCTCTAAAAAATCAAAGAGGTGCGGACCGGCGACGAGGTCGGGGGTTAAATGGTTTTGTGAAAACCGCTTTGGATAAAATGTCAGACCTTCAACAAAAAGACAATGAGGGCAATAATCTTTTGCTACTAGCCATTCGAGAAAAAGCCCCCAATCCAGTACTTAGAGAAATATTGTCTAAAATGGCAGCAAATCCAGAAGAAATCGATGGAATTTTACATTCAGCAAACAAAAAAGGGCAAACGCCCCTTAGTCTATTAGCAAGCAAGTCACCTGGAGGTGGACAAAAAGCCTTGTATTTACAAGAGATTAACAAGCAGCTTGGTCTGAATTTAGTCTTAGCTTCTGACACAGAAGACTTGCCACCACCTCCTGAAACTACCCTGCCTCCTCGAATCCCGCGAACTACAGTGCGAACTCATGAAAGAGCGATAGAGAGCCCTCTACATAAAGCCTCCAGGTTGGGAAGTTTGTCAAAACTTGAAGAACTTCTCTCATCTGAAGGGGTTCAAATAAACAGTCCTGGTGTTCTTGGGAAAACTCCACTGCACATTGCTGCCAAGTTTCGCAAAAATGAAGCTCTCGAAGCATTAATAGATCACGGAGCAAACATCAACATGACAGACGATGAGGGCTTAACCCCCTTGCATCAAGCTTTGAAAATGGGAAAAAAAGGTAATATGCAAGCGGTAGGAAAGCTGCTCGATCATGGGGCTGATGTCAATAGAAGCGATGCCAGAGGAAAATCCCCATTGCATACAGCAGTTACACAAGAAAATTCTGGAGCTATGACTTTATTACTCAATCATCCTGAATTAAATCCGAACGCAATAGATCAAAATGGAAGTACCGCTCTCCATGATTTATGGTTTGTAGACACTGGTAGCAAAAAAAGAATTACTGCATCTCTCTTAAAACCTCCATTAGCCAACCCTCAAGTTCAAAATACAAATGGTGAAAATCCAATAATGTTTGCTTTAAAAAATCAAAGGGATAAGAGCAAAAGGCGGATTCGAGGCCTAAGAGAATTTGTAGAAACCGTTTTAAATAAAATGACAGACTTTCAGCAAAAAGATCAGGAAGGCAATAACATTGTACACCTTGCACTACAAGAAAAAGTACCCACTCCCGTTTTAAGAGATATACTCACAAGTATTACAGGTGCAACAGACGGACAAGCAGAGAAAATTTTGAAGTCAAAAAATTTAGAAGGAAAATCTCCACTAGACTTAATTTCAGAAATGCCAGCAAACTCCAGCCAAAAGAGACGCTACCAAGATGAGCTTGGCAGGCTTGGACTACAAGATCTCCTAAGACCTTCTTAGCTTTTATCCAAGTAGTCTCTAAGCCCAATAACTTTCATCGATCTCCTGCCTCATGATCCAAAATATGACGTATCATAACTGGCAGGCTAAAAGTTAAAAGATGCTTACAGTAAACTCGCATGTACGGTCGTGGTTTTCCTTTGCATTCCTGTAAAATATGATCTTCAACAATGACTTCCAGGATATGCATCAAACTGGGATGCTCAAAGCCTATTTCTTTAAAGGCATTGAGAATTCTAAACTCTATAGTAAGCATCATAATATTTTCATTTACACCTGGAAGAATATCATCACTTACCAATCGCCTGAGTGGTTTGTTCATATTATCCTCGAGCCACCCTACTACACTGTCTCCAAGGCTAGCTTCAAGGGTAAAACTTTTGCTCTGAAAAAAGCGCGGTACACTTTCTAAAGCCCGAACCGTGCGAGCAAGCCAAGCAGGCATCGTCTCGTCAAAAAAATACCCGGCTAATTTCCCTACAACGCCTCGACTGTTGTGGAAAGAGGGAGTATTTGTCTGTCCAGGCACGACAATCTCATTGCGTTCTCTCCTTCGGGAAGACTGAGTAAGCTGTGAAGTAACCCCTTCTAAAAGGTGTAGGTAAAGGTTAAAAAGATTTGGACTTTCCAGCTTTTTGACCATACGTGCTGCGACATCTGCAGACATTTTATCGATCGATAACTTATCATTTACTTTACTAACAAGGGACGTAGACCCAATCCAAGATGAAAGCCATAAAAGAGATCTACCCCCATAATCTACTGTAGTCGAGAATATCTCATTTAAAAAATTGGGAAGATAAGAACTTATTCCCTGAACCGCCTCACTGCTAACACGTGCTGCATTCGTAACAGGCTGAAAAAAGCTTCCAATACGACCTCTCACCCCTTTCGATATCAGCTCTGTCACGACCGCTTTTAATCTACGAGTACCTTCTTTCCTTTTTTCAATTAATTCTGAGTCATCAACAATCTGCAAGTTTCGACTTTCAAGCAAACGCTTCATTTTCTTGCTTGAGGACTCTTTTAAAAGTAGGTCAAGTAGTTCTCTTCCCTGTTGTAGGGTTCCCTCCTTCTTGCCCACCTTAAATCCCTCTGGCTTCAAATCAAGTACATCTTCACCAAGCATAGATAAGATCAAGTAAGAACGCTCTTCATAAGCCATCCATGTGTACAGTCTGATTTGTTCTCTCAACAAGTCCTTAACATACTTGTCTGCGCCCATTGGAAGTCCTGTCTCTACTCCGCTAACGAGTATTACTTGCAGTAATACAGGAACAAATGTGCTATCAGCAAACTCATCAAAAACTCTACGAAATTGTTCATTTAAGGGTTCATCTGTATTGCCAAGTTGGTTTACCAAAGCATCATGAAGACGGTTACCCCTGAATTTCCCTAGAATAAATCGTGCTTCCTCATCCGCGCTTGAAAACTCCTTACCTCCATAAATCTCTCTAACTCTTTTATCTTCATCTAAAAACTCATGCAGAGCATGTGTTCAATAGACCCTCAATAGCCGACCCTGACCGTAACATCCGGAGTTTAATATTGATTACAGGGTCAAGAATTGCCACTCCCTTTCTAACTGTCTCTTGCGGAATACACTGTTTAATTAATTCAGTCAGATTTTCTGCGAGCCGAAACCAGTTATCTCCCAATTGTAATTTCAGTTTTTCTAGCTCTTCTGCTTCAGATTTTTTATCACTACTGATTAATTTAGTTGCCCGCACATACCCTTTAATAGCATTGAGGACAAAGAAATCCCTTGCTCGTCCCATTATCCCGACAGGCCCAGCAATCTCATCGGATGAAATCGATTCAACAGATTCTGGATATAGATTTTGAGACAGAATATCATCCAGATCTTCTACATCCTCCTTTTTTTCATCGGGAATAATAGAAAAATCAACTATCGGGGGAAAAGTAGGGTTATTAGGATTTTGGATTCCGCTCGTCATTTCAGCCCTCGCTGTTGGATACAGAAATCCGCAGAATCACAGTGTTATGAAATTATTATCAATAAGAAATTTTAGAATCATTTGATTTTCAGGAAAAGAGCAGATAAGATGCTGAAGCGCTCCAAAAAGACCAAGTTATTTATTAATGCTTCCTTAGAATTCCTAGAGCTTGTTATTTCTTTGCGGCCCCTCAAGAATCCTTGCCATCATTTCTTTGGGGTCATCAGAAAGAGCAAGTAATTTATTCAGGACTTCTCTTCTATAGGTTTCATAGTATGTCCCTTTATAAGCTCTTACTTCCATGAAGCTCTCATACGCACTCTTTGATCCAGAAGGGCGAATCGTTCCGAAACCAAGTTTTTTTACCAGTTTAAAGTCTTTATCTTGAGGGGAAAATCCCTGATCTTTCAAAGCCACCAAAAAGAGAGCTTCTCCTTGGTTCCTTAATACTGCAGCACTGTTCATGTAGTCCTCATAGGACATTAAATCTTCAAATCCACATTTTTTAACAGTCTCAAAATTATGATGCAGTGGGTCATACCCTTTTTGGCAAAGCTCTTTCAAATAAAGCTCTTCACCAATATTACTAACATATCCTTCAACAAACATGCATAATTTATTAGCTATGACTTGATCCAGGTTTGGGTGGTCTACACCTCGCTTTTTAAATGCCGCTGCCAACTTCATTCCAATTCTACTTTCATCTAAACATGGCTGAGCCATTTGAAGAGACCTACCTATCAGGTCAAAAGTAGAAGATTCTATTGTATCATTGAGCTTGTCGACTACCGCATTACCCGCAATGGTCTTTAAATTAGCCTTCTTCCATCTAAAGACTTTATTTAAAAACCTCGTCACCTTTTGAATAGGTTTCGCAACAAAGCGGGGGAATATTCTTGGAAAATAATGATCGGCGATTCTCCCTATAGGCTCTGCGGAAGCTGAAAAATCGTATCTAGCTATTGGTTTCACAGGAAGAGTGCCTGAACGATTCTTTCCTTTAAGCCCTAATTTTTCCTGCTCATGAATTTCTTCACTTCTACTTACTAATTCATTTTTTAAGTCTTCAAGAAGGCGCAAGAAAAGAACTCTGTTTGCTGGGTTATGTAAAGTCTCCATAGAGTTGTCAGCAATACTCTCTGCAAGTCTACTACCTGATAGCGTTTTTTTCGCCCAGTCTCCAATTGCGGGTTTATCTTTGCCAAGAAGCAAGCACATAAAATAGCTTAGCCCAAACTTAATGGTGTGATAGGTATTCTCGATTCCTCGATAAACCCATCCAATAATCGGTAAGGCCCTTATTTTGTGTCGAAATGCTTTATAAGCTTCCTTAATCGGCGTAAACCAGGTTCTTTTCGCTTTGCACTTTTTCGTACTAACGCCGTACATATTTTTTCTCAATATGTGAACAATCTGTGCTTTTAACCTTTTGTTTGCTTCTTCTTTAGTCCTTAAAGCTGCCCTGGGACCTTGTTCACTAACCTTCTCCAATTTTGATTCTTTAAGTATTTTATCTATTACTTCATTACTAGATCCATCACGAACGAATTCTGCCATCATCTTTTCAGCAACTCTTTCCACATTATCTGTTTTTCCCAAACCAAAACCATGCATCTCAAGATCTGTAACATCTAACCCAATAATCTTCATCATCATGAGGTTACAGTCGTGTTTCTTTGTGAATTGATCTACAACGAGCCCTCCTAGAAGGTTCTGAAGAATAGGAATGAGGATATTATCTTTTGCTGCAGTATAACCATTACTCAAGCACCAATCTAATTTGCCTATTTTTTCAAGTAGAGGAGCTTCCCATATTCCAACACCCTTTTCCTCTTTTGGTAAAAGAACCTTAAGTAAGCCATTGCAAAAATCATGGAGGTATAACTTCAAAGCTTTGTCTAACTCATCATCCAAATTAGCTTCTGTTAAGACCTTTGTTTTAGGAAAGCCCTTTGGCAATTTACCTTTTTTTTCATATTCTCTAAATATAGCAATTTTCTTTGCATCTTCGGAAGAAAAACGCCTCTTCCGAAATCCTTTTTGAAGGGCTTTATCATCTTTTACGAAACCTGCAGTAGTGTCAGCTAATAATTTGGTCACTTGATCGGGAGTAAAGTCATCTAATACTTTTTTTCCATTCGAAAATCCATTTAATAGGGCGTGCTCATAATCAACTGTCCGCTCAATCAAGCCAGAGTCATGAGCCACTCCTATAGCCATTTTAACAGTCTGCTCATCAAGACTTGAACCATCTGAAGAAAATATAGGATCTTTTCCATGCACTAAATTAGGTATGTATGCCTTTGTCCATTCTCCCAATGTTTCACAAAATTGCGCTGAGTCCTCACCGACCTCTTTTCTTAATCTGACCATTTGCGCTTGCTGTTCATTCCTCCGTCCTTGGAACAAGCCTCTATCAGTAGCATCGACTGTATACTTCAAGGTTTTGGGAAAACACTCTGCGAAAGACTTAGCTTTTTTTCCTACCCAACGCAACCAACCGTCTTCCTTAACGACAGACGCTTGTACTTTTCTCCACGTTGGTTCAGGTTCCTTTCCCTTCGTTACCTCAGAAGGAAGTAAAGTATTTCTAGCTCTATTGATGTAACCATTTTCTGTCGTTGCAGAACTGTGTATTACTTGACCACTCCGATAGAGATAACCGTTCTCTGTAGTTGCAGAAGAACATACTGCTTTTCCAGCGCGATGGAGGTAGCCACTTTCGGTGGCAGCTGAAGTAAATATTACTTGCCCTGTTCGATTGAGATAACCCTTTTCTGTACCTAAGGAAGTGTCTACAACATTCACAGCAGAAGAAACGACTTGCTTAGAAGTTCCTACAATTGCTGAACCGGTAGTATACGCCGTAGAACCGGCCCAAGAAAAAGCACCACTGATGCGATCAGCTATAGCACCCGTCCAACTCGATTTTACGGGTTTAATATCCCGATCCACCACAGCAGGAGACTCTATAGGAGATTCACTCATACTGAGTACTGTTTGGGCACTGCTCACAGCTCCGCTCTTTCCCGGGGACTTCTGCCCCATAACAGCGGGAACTGAAGCTATATGTGAAGTATTTAATTTACTAACCACTCTTACACATCCAAATTAAAATACAGTATAATTACGTATTTATAACTATACTTTACTATATCTTTATTAGAATTACATGAGGGTGTGTTAAAGATTTCTTAAAGATACATGCAAAAGCACACTTAAGTGTCTAATTAATACTATATATTATGTGTTCGTGGTAAAAAACTACTATATGAGATGATTAATTGACTACAGTTAGTATATGCCACTCTTGTTTGTAGGTTATTTGGTAATAATGAGAGGTTTATAATGACCGATTTACCACAGAAGGAGGTAAATTACCGACCAAAATTCGTTTCCTAGATCCTAATATCAGAGAATTTACATTCGACTGTTCTCAATACAGTCCTGAAACATTGCCCGGGAGACTGTCTCATTTCTTTGAATTATGGAGGGACACCTCTACAGGTCTCGGTTCAAACCTTGTGGACAAGTTCGACCTATATAACATCACAGAAAGCCCAAGCCCTTCATCTAAAGAAGCTTGAGCACTGTATTACATAGATAAAAATCCATTTAGAGAAATTTCTCTATGCAGAAAACTTTATAGTAATAGCTCATCTTACACAGGCTGAGAGGGAATTATATATTCTTCGACCCGCCCTTTCAATTCACTAGACATTTCCACTGTCATAAGAACATCGTTTTCTTCATAGTCCTGATTTATGACTCTACCCTTACGCATCACCTCGCTGACTACATCATACTGGCTTTGTGGAACACGTATCTTCACCACTTCCCTCCTCTTACTCAGCTCCTCCACCATAAGGTCCATAAGGTCATCAAAACCTTCTTGTTTCAAAGCTGAGATTTGCACAGTCCTGGGGAATTTGATGCGCAATCGGTCGATAATAGCGAGGTTTTCACATTTATCTATCTTGTTAAAAACTGTAATAATAGGCTTATCACTTGCCTTAAGTTCTTTTAGAACTTCTTCTGTGGCAGCGACCTGCTCCAAAACCATCGGGTGGCTGACATCAATCAGGTGCAGTAGGACATCTGTCTGTACAGCTTCTTCCAAAGTACTTCTGAAAGCAGCTACAAGAGTATGAGGTAATTTACGAATGAATCCTACTGTATCCACCAAGAGGATGTCTTGCTTGTTCGGCAAAGTAAACTTTCTGGTAGTAGTATCCAAAGTCGCAAATAACTTATCTTCTACAAAAACTTCAGCATCTGTTAATGCGTTCAAAAGGGTGGATTTACCCGCGTTAGTGTAGCCAACGATCGCGAAGGTAGGAATTCCGGTTCTAACACGATCCTGTCTTTGAGTTTCACGGTGGACTTTGATTTCCTTAAGAGCTCTTTCAAGTTTTCGGGCCTCTGAATTAAGAAGACGACGGTCAATTTCGATCTGCTTTTCACCCATACCTTTTAGGAAAACACCACCTGACCCACCACCAGCCTGTCTTTCCAAGTGCGTCCACAATCTTTTTAGACGAGGAAATTGATAGCGAACTTTAGCTAGCTTGATTTGAATTTGAGCTTCTTTTGTCTGAGCACGTTGCCCAAAGACTTCCAGTATCACCTCTGTGCGGTCCATAACAGTTCGTTCAAAAACTTCTTCCAGATTCCGTTGTTGACTCGGCTGTATTTCGTCATCGAAAATTACGACATTCACATCGAGAGATTTTGCCAGCTCCTGCATTTCTTCCATCTTACCTTTTGTCAGAAATGTGGACGCTTCGAATTTCCTCAAAAAGATGGGAACTTTTTCCAAAGTAATGAAACCGTAAGTATCTGTGAGTCTTTCCAGCTCTTCGAGGTGCTCTACACAGGTATCTTTATGATCTTTATGGGTATATACCCCTATCAAAAGAGCTTTAGATGGCCGCTTTTCTTCTTCAAAATATTCTTCTTTATCACTTATTTTATTTTCTTCTGTCATGAGACTCTACTTTTTCAATGCATAAGGAAGTCAATTTCCAATCCATCATAGCTAAACTCCATTCCTGAGGGAAGGTAAGCATTGCCCTTATCATGGTCTATACCATGTGTAATGTGGTTAAGCCACGTCTTTTCAGGCCCTACTCTCTTAGAGAAGCTTATTGCGTCCTCGACGCAAAAATGAATTTTACTTTTGGTATATTGCGCAGCGCTAACGATAAGGGTCTTCACTCCTTCCAGATCTTCAAAAATAGACTCCGGGTATTCGTAAATATCGGTCACGTAGGCAAGTTCGCCAAATCGGAAGCCCGTAACGGGCATTTTACCTTGATGATAGGTGAAGTAACGAATGGGAACTCCCACAAATTCTACCTCACCACGGCTATTCTCTAAAACCTCAAAATCCAGTTGAGCCGTAATATTACTACTTGTAACAGGCATTCCGCCATTACCACCGAAAAGATAGTAATAACGAATTCTTAAATCTCTATAGGCCGCCTCAGATGCTAAACACTTTGTAGCCTCTCTACTAAAGAAGTAAAAAGCTCGAAGATCATCAATTCCTGCTATGTGATCAGCGTGGACGTGAGTAAAAAGAACACCATCTACACAGTTTAAATTGCTGTTTAAAGCCTGCTGACGAAAATCGAAACCTACATCGATGAGAAGTTTTTTTTCTCCGACACTGATAAGAGCTGAGGGTCTCAGTCGTTTATTACGGAGATTTGTGGACGTGCAGACATCACAGCGGCAGCCAACCATAGGGACACCCATTGATCCCCCAGAACCTAAAAATAAAAGTTTCCCTGAATCACTCATTTTTTTGAACAAACCGTCTTGTTACCTCTGAGTAGATGTTTGGGTAACGGAAATACACCCATCCTCCGCCCATCTTCTCACTGTGGAGTTCAATACGAAATAGATCACTATCTGAAGCAAAGTGTACTTCCTGAAAGACCTTTCTGCCCTCTTTTCCTGAAGCTAAAGTATTTTTTGGAATCACATGTAAAAGTAAAGAAGCCTGACCATACCCAGCGAAGGCTCCAGATAATTCAGCCTCATCACCAACGATACTTTTTGTATTAGCAATCATGCCATAGAAAGAAGCGTAATCCAATCTGTCAACTTCCCCTTGAGTCCACTTTCCTTCATATTTGTCAAAATAAAGGAAATCAATTTTGTCAAAAATGTATCGGGAAGAGAGACCTGACCCTCTGTCCACATCCGTATAGCTAAGGCTTTCCATCACTTCAGGAGAAAGGAGGATGTTTTTGGGGACATAGCTCCCCTCTGGACCATAATAGTATACCAGAAAAAAAACAAATGCCGTTGCAGATGCTACAGCAGTGAAAATCACAAGTAGAAAACTTTTCACTTGTTCCCTGGCTGAGTTCTGCTCTTGAGTCTTTACCATCATTCCCTTGATACCCCGGTTGCTATTCGCTGCTGCACTCGTATATAGCCCAAATTATTAGATGATTTCAAAGGCTTTTAAAAGAAATTTTCAGAACAACAAAGCACTTTTAACTTATTTTAACTTATTCCATTGCGGAATATCTGCAATGTATGAAAGTATATCTGTGTTTTCAAACCTATATGTATCAAACTCTTACAAAAATTGAATATGAAAATCACCCTGCGTTTTTGTTTCCTCATTGTCTTATGTCTAGCCAGGAACTTTGACATCTACTCTGACGCTCCTTCTACTCCCGTTTTTACTATGAACAACGTGCCCGGCGCCATAGTGAACGGAAGCGTTAATATCATTACCGGCGATTATTGCGAAAACAGCAATGACCTTGTTTTGGACGGTCCCGAGCCTCTGGATTTCAACCGTTTTTATTCGAATGCCTATAAATGCTTCGGGAGCCTGGGTTATGGATGGTTTTCCAATCACAGTTATCGCGAGCCTGAATTTGACTCCACAGGGGCCTTTATCTTAGGTAAGAACTACAAAGGTCTGACAAACTGCGCCTCCGGGGAGATCAGTGGACGAACAAACTTGAAAAATTATCAAGACAATCCTTTTGGAGTCGGGCAAAAAATTATTCGAGGAGACGGAGGAGAACGATTCTTTAAAAACTGGCCTCGCACCCTTTTGCCTAATTCACATGAGTATGCTTCCGGTCCACGCCTGCACTACGAAACAAAGCCATCAGGGAATAAAGTTTCCTATCTCTATGATCCATACGGGAAATTAATTAAAATGATCTTTGGGCATAGAAAAGGCCGTCACACTTTTCACGAAATTCACTGTTTTGACAATACCTTTTAACTCGATCTGAAAAAAGGCGTACCTCGACAAGTGTCTTTCGAAGCGGACAATGGGAAATTTGTCCGATATGAATTCAACCATCCGCAACTACAGCTAACAAAAGTTGTTTCCTCCGATAAACCCGATGTACATTACAAATACGATGAAGAATCCCGGGTGATTTTCAGCGGAGACCCGGACGGCAATTATCTCGAAACAGAATATTACCGTTATGGCAGCAATGATGTGGGAGGGACTCCGGTTATCATCAACTCAAAGGGTGGCGGGCATTTACTTGGCAGGGTTATGCTCCAAAGAGCACCTGTCGGAGTGAACGAAAAAAAGGAAATTGTCGCACGCTATTTCTACAACTGTACTCTTGATAAAGGAGGCTCTGCGGAAGTTTACGACGGCCACAATAACAAGACCCTTTACCACTACAACGCAGATCACCGCCTGACATGTATAGAACATTTTGTTCCTTGCCACGTCAGACCTGCGAAACATGTAGTCAGCTCAATAGAGCGTTTTTACTGGGGCGCCAATAACTCTCAGGATGAAGCAAATCTCATAGCCAAAACGATTTGTGACAAACATGATCAGGTACTTTCCTGCCAAACCTTTCACTATGACAAAAAAGGCAACGTCCTCAAGGAGGGAAGCTACGGAAATCTCAGCGGTAAAGACCGGTTCGGTAAAGCACAAGGGTAACAAACTCTCTAAGCACATAGGTTACACTCACTAACCACATAGGTTACACTTTTTGTTAAAATTCAAAATCCAAATTATTTTTTCGAAAATCAGATATTCTTAGAAATTTGGTCAGTTGAATCTGATGTCAGGGCCGAGCGGAGCGAGCCGAAGGGTAGCCTTGACGTCAGATTCAACTGACCTATTCTTAAGGAGGTAT
>JBLFWS010000030.1:0-27238 GCA_047611865.1 Chlamydiales bacterium | reverse complement strand
CCCCCCCCCCCCGGACATCATGAAAGATGTCCGGTTCAGGGAGATAGTCCAGGCTGTTGATGTTTCTAATGGTTATTGTAGTGGTAAAAGTTCTTTGTCGGAGAGCATCAAAAAAGAGATCGTTGGGAACATAGCCCGTCACGGCTTTTGCCTGGAAGCCACTGATAGGTTTTAATGAGGCATTGACTTCTTCAAGCTTTGGTATTCTTTCAGGGTTTAGGTTTAGGATTTCTAATCCTCGGAGAAATTCTGTTGTAGCATATTCTTGCCATCGAGGTTGGATTCTTTTGTACAGGAGTCTCCATGTTTCATGGTTTTCCTCGCTGTAGAGTTCGTAGGGTTGGTGGATATAGAGTTGATCGTTCACCTTGGCTTCTTCAATAAAGGGGGCCTCTGTTGTGGTAAGCCCTATTACGCTATTGCTTTTGTCGTTTATGCTTGGATCCCCCTATTAAGACGGTGGTCAAATTTATTATTCAGATATCAAGATCCTGAAATAGAGAATTATCTGCAAGGATTGTTTTTCGAGCACATTTTCATGTAATTATATAAGAAATAGTTTGAAACGAATTTGTTCTTTAGTTGCGGAGGTGATACATTCTATAAATAAATTTAATTATTATTATACGGTATTTTTATGAAAATTGGGAATTGTATTGGGATTCTTCGATATAGCTTAATTGTGATTTGCCAATTGCGTAGTGAATTGCGAAATGAAGGACGTGTTATTCAAAACTTGTTGGCTTTGTTAGAAGAAGCGGGAAGGGAAGATGATGAAGTGGAAACTGTATTGGGAGAGATAGAAGCCCAAGTTGAGAAAATACAAAAAGTTGAGGGGGCTCTCCAAAATAACTTTGAAGAAACCAATCAAAAGATCAGGGGTGCTCTTGATTTTTCGGATGTCTCTGATATTCACCATCTATTTAAAATATTAAGGACTAAGTTATTAAAAGCAGGCACTCCGACCTCGGAAGCTTTGGAGTTTGCAGACATAGTGGAGTTACTACACCTGCAGCATAGGTATTTGTCTCATATGGAAATTTGTAAAAAACAGTACATTCACAATGAGATAGCTTCTGTAATTGCTAAAGCAAAAGGAGTGATGGGAGAACAAGATTTCCGTATGCATCTTCACGTAATATCCTCCAGAATTGTCTTGAACGAGGATTTGGAGAGGAACTTCGCTAAATTGAAGGAGATGCAAAAAGCTATTGCAGCAAATGAATATATCGATCCGGTGCTACAAAAAGACTTGTAAAATGAAGTGGCGGATGTTTCTTATATGGTTCAGGAGAAAATTCGTTTAGCTCAAATACTTATTGGTATCGAAGATCGTTATCATGATGCGGAGAGCGAGAAGTCTCCGGAAGCAAAAAAAGACAAGATGGACAAGCTACGTCTGGATATTGGTCAGATAAATGGTTTTTTCCCGATAGACTTGCAGCATAAGCTTGGAAACCTGGAGAATCCTCCAGCCTACTCGTAAGGCAAGGGCGTAAGCTGTATCCCAACCATTGTTAGTGACACTACCCACATGTGGAGTGGCAAAGCTTGCGTCTAAAGATTGAAAACCTTCAATTTTGAGACGAGCAACGACCATATCTACTCCAATACCTACAGTGTGATTGTCCTCTACTTTTGTGGATAAAGAGGGGCTTATTGCCAGGTATCCAACGGAAACCTTGTGGCGAGCAGCAGTTCCATCTTCTGTCCGGGAGCGATCCCAGATCAAGCCTCCCGTTAAAGGGGCTATGCTTAACCCTGCAGAAGTATTTTCATTGAGTAGTTTATTGTATCCAAAACCAACCCAGGGAAGTAATCTGATGGTGGCCAGATCTATATGGCCATTTTTCCGGCAGTGTTGCCGTTGACGTCAGAACCAAATCCCGTGTATGTCAGACCACCGAAGGTATCCGCACGGTTTCCCATACTCTACGCGGTCATGGTTTGTGATTTTTTAAAGCTTTGAAAATTCCACGTCATAAGGGATCTCAATTCTTCTTTGTAGACATCTTCAAAACCCTCTATGCAACGAAGTTGGGGTAGACCTTGCAATATAAAGCTTTCTTTTTTACGAATTTCCATGCTCTTTCTATCAGGTTTAGGTTTGGTGAGTACGTTGGCAGGTATAGGAGCTCTATGTTTGCCACTGTTGCTGCGCACTTGACCAAATAGCATTTCTGATAAGGAGCATTATCAAGAACTACTGTTATTGGTTCAAGAGGGTGAGCACAGCGAAGCTGACGTAGTAGGTTAACCACAGACCAGGAGTTGATATAGCCTGTGTTTGTCAGGGTAATCATCTTGTGGGTAACCGCATTTAAGGCACCCAAAACATTAAATCGCTGTCTTCCAATTGGAGTTGGAATGAATTGGCGCGTGAAACACCAGACTACCGAAAGAAAGGCTCCAAACACAAAGTGAGCAGTATCGATAAAGTATACTTGTCGTTTCCCTTTAGCAGCCTCCTCTAAAGGAGGCTCGAGCTTTTTTTTTGAACTCCTCCTGAGGGTTTGCTTTTGCGGGAATACCGCCAGCCTTTCGTGGCTTCATACCAATTTTATGAAGAAATCTTTTAATTTGAGTCTCCTTACGCTCTATTCCTGTAAGTGCCTTGATATTAGCACAGGCTTCTTTGACAGTTGACGGAGGATTCTTTCGGAAATATTCCTCTATCGTTTCGCGGTGATTATTTAATTCACTCGTTGGAGATTAGCGTTGAATTCTAGAAACGGCTGCTAGCCCACCACTTTGATATTGCTTGAAGATTCCCGTAAGAGCTGTTGATCCAATACCGACCAACCGACAGATCTCTTTATGTGGATATCCCAGACCTTTTGTATACAGGGCATTTAGGCGTTTTTGAATAGTCGGATCAGGATGTTCGTAGCGGCCATTATTTAGCTCCGTCATCTCTTCTTCACTCAGCTTCAGTTGGATCATTTCAGTACTCCGATGTCGATTAAATGAAGTTGAAGAGAAGGCCATTTACATTTGAAATTGTCAATAAATTTTGAAGTTTACGGGTTTAGTTTGTGATTCAAATGAGGAGTAAAAATCACGCTATGTTACGCTTGAAGTATAACTGGAGCATGCCGGCGGGATTCTGGAGGCCTACAAACGTATCCTGAGCCATGGATGTGACGACACCGCCCATACCTCTGGATTTTGTACCATGAGAAATAAAATATAGGCCGTTAGTAGCTTCCAAGTCGGGTGTTGATGCAAAAAGCATCATGGTAAAAATGATAGACCGTAGTCCACGTCTTAGTCGTTTCATTATTAATTACCTTTGAAGTTGAGAGGGTAAATATATTGTAAAATGGGCAGTAGTGTCTACCTTTTCTACGACTTTCAGAATTCCCAAAAAGCTGGGTCTTTTTAACTTGAAGTCTTTAAGTAAAATTGGGAAGTTCAGGTCAAAGCTTACATTTGTTTCGTTGGTTTTCCAGTTGCTGACTTTTGCAACGATATTTTTTTTAATGTCCTTTATTGTCATAACGAAGGTGATTGCGTCTTCTTCACCATTCGTGGACATATTCCTGAAATTACCTTCAATAAATGGGAAATTTTCAGAATCGAACATGTGGGACATTTTTTTGTTTTGTATGCTATTGTAGGTATCTATTTCGTTTACTGGAATTTGGATATCCCAGTCCCATAGGTTATCATGGAATTGAACATCAAAGTCTTGCCCGGAGACTTCTCCAGGGAAGTCCCCGATAGTTGAACTGCCTACGAATTCTATGTTACAGCTTGCTTGCGGAGTATCGCCATGCGTTGTAGTAAAATGGAAGAAGCTAAGACTAAGTATTGTGAGGGTAAAGGGAAATCGATGACCGAAGAGCTTCATGGATGAACTCCTTCATTTAGAGCATTAATGATTTATTTTAAGTGTTTGCCATTCTGCATGATTCTTGGCTAAATGCAAAAATATATTGATAGTCTATTTTTTCTTTTATCCAAAAGTATTTGTATTTGTATTTTGAGGTCTTTTTAGTGGAAATTCAGTTTCCGGGAAGCTATGCTCTCTTCATTCTTAATCGAGAAGAGATGAGGTGTTATTTTCCATGAATATCCGTTTTCCAATTTGTTTATCTTTGCTGTCCCTTCCTATAGCTCTGTCAGCCGATCTGGATGAAGCTCAAATTTTGATGCATAAGGGGACATGTACATCTTGTCATCATCCCATGCAAAGGAGAATGGGGCCTAGTTTCCAGGAAACCGCTGATAAATATGCGGGGAATTCTGATGTGAGGACGAAATTATTCGAGGTGATCCGTTCAGGATCTGAAAACGGACGGATGCCAGGGAATAAGAGGCTGTCGGATGAAGAAATTGATACGATGGTTGATTGGATATTAGCACTCAGTCACGAGACTTCTGATAAGGGTCGTGGGAAATCGTAATAATTGTAAACAGCTTTATTTCAATGTAGTAAACTCAAATTTACTCTAGTGGAATATCTAGTTTGTCATTATTCGAAAAGAGGTAAAAGCTTTATTTTTTCATTTTACCTAAACTGTTTAACCATCAAAAACATCGGCATAATCTTTAAAAATATTGCTTGAAATTGATGAAATTTTTCTGGACAGGAAGCACTTTTGGACTATAATCTCGTCTTTTCAGTTTCACAGTTTTGGATTGCGATATGAGAACACGCTCTAGCTCTCGGTAAGAGCTCTGCGGTGGGCGTAGAGACTTTTTGATGTAAAAAAATTCGGGCTGTGATAGCACAACAAAATGTTATTTTATGAGGAATGTGGGGACAAAATGAAAACGAAACAGGCTGACGAAGCAGTAAAGATGAGCTCATCTCAAGATGCAAAAGAGGGTAGCTCTAACCTAAAATCACGAGATTTATTTACCGTAGTGAAACGTGATGGAATGATTGTTCCTTTCGAAAGATCTCGTATTCTCAGGGCTATTGCGGCAGCATTCCGTGATACCAAAAAAATGCCGATAGGAGACACTTTTTCCGAGGAGCTGAGCCGTGCGATAGAAGATATCACCGATTCTGTTGTTGGTGAAACTCTTAACCAGGCATCTGAAGGTAAGAGGGTTACCGTTGAGAGTATTCAGGATCTCGTAGAGGAGAAACTTTTTGAGACAGGTCATAAGGACGTAGCTCGTGACTATATTCGCTATAGAGAAGAACACAAAGCCCTTAGAGAAGACTCTCCTAAATATTTTAAAGTCCTTCGTCGTGATGGGAAAATAGCCCGTTTTAAACCGATTAAAATAGCTAAGGCCATTGAAAAGCGCTTATGCCTGAGCCAGAAGATTGAGGGAGAAACTCCTCAAAGCATCATTGATGACACAAACCTTCTTACTTACAAAGTTGTGGAGAATGCTGCGGAGATTTGTAATGAAGAGAAAGTGATCTCAGTAGAAGAGATCATGGACGAGATAGAGCGTCAGATGATGGTAGAAGGGTTTTACATTGAGGCGAAAGGTTTTATCCTCCTTCGTGTAGAGCGTCAGGCTGAAAGAAAGCAGAAGGCTTTGGAAGAAGCAAAAGCAGAAAAAGATCTAGAGGAAGAAATCCCCGCTGACGACGGAAGAGCTTATACCATACTGAAGAAAGATGGTACGAATGACCTGGTCACTGAAGGACAGATCCGCAGGACCTTTGTTTATGCTAGCCGTGGCATGGAAGAGATTATAGATGTAGAGAACATTGTAGAGCAGACTTTCAATAATTTTTATGAAGGTATTCTGGAAAACGAAATTGATATTTCCAACCTTATGGCTGCCAAGGTAAAGATTGAGCAGGACCCTGCATATGCTCAGTTGGCTTCCAGAATCCTCCTCGACGTTCTCTATCGCGAAACAATGGGAGTACCTGCTCAGAACAAGGGTTTGGAAAAAACTCACCGTGCCTATTTCAAGAAGTATCTCAAGCTTGGTGTATCCCTTGATCGTATTAACCCTGAGTTGTTGGAATACGATCTGGAGAAGTTGGGAAAAGCACTTGTTCTTGAACGGGATGATCAGTTTGAATACTTGGGGCTGCAAACTCTTTACGACCGTTACTTTATCCATGAGAAGCAGAGAAGACTGGAAACACCACAGATCTTCTGGATGCGTGTTGCGATGGGCTTAAGCCTTAATGAAGGCAAGAATAGAGAAGATAAAGCCATTGAGTTTTACAATGTACTATCGACTTTTAAATTCGTTTCTAGCACACCAACGCTGTTTAATTCAGGAACTACGCACTCACAGATGAGTTCTTGCTACCTGTCTACAATTAATGATGACCTACACCACATCTTTAAGACAGTGGCCGACGATGCACAACTTTCCAAATGGGCAGGCGGAATAGGTAACGATTGGACCAATGTTCGTGCCACAGGAGCTTACATCAAAGGCACCAACGGTGAGAGTCAGGGTATTATTCCTTTCCTCAAAGTAGCTAATGACACTGCAGTTGCGGTCAATCAAGGCGGAAAGAGAAAAGGAGCTATGTGTGCATATCTGGAGACCTGGCACCTCGATATAGAAAATTTTTTGGAGCTTCGTAAGAATACGGGTGATGAAAGACGAAGAACCCATGACATGAACACAGCCAACTGGGTACCTGACCTTTTCATGAAAAGAGTGGAAGCTAACGGCAGCTGGACTTTATTTAGTCCCGACACCGTGCCAGATCTTCACGATCTTTACGGCCAAGCTTTTGAGAAGCGTTACATGGAATATGAAAAGATGGTCGAAGACGGAGAGATCAAACTTTTCAAAAAGATAGAGGCTGTACAGCTTTGGCGTAGAATGCTTAGTATGCTTTTCGAAACAGGGCATCCGTGGATAACATTTAAAGATCCATCGAATATCCGCTCTCCACAGGATCATGTAGGAGTCGTACACAGCTCTAATCTTTGTACAGAAATTCTCTTGAATACTTCTGCCGAAGAGACAGCTGTCTGTAATCTGGGATCCATTAACTTGGCAAAGTTTGTTACAAAAGACGGACTGAAGCAGGCGGAGCTAGCCAAAACAGTATCTACGGCGATCCGTATGTTGGATAACGTAATAGACACGAACTTCTATCCGATACCAGAAGCGAAAAATGCCAACCTCAAACACAGACCTGTTGGTATGGGCATAATGGGTTTCCAGGATGCGCTATACATCCAGGATGTCAGCTATGCAAGTCATGATGCAGTGGAGTTCGCTGACAGAAGTATGGAGATGGTCTCTTACTACGCAATTCTTTCATCCAGTGAGTTGGCAAAAGAGAGAGGAACGTATTCCAGCTACAAAGGTTCAAAGTGGGACCGTGGAATACTACCTATTGACTCTATCAAGATTTTGGCGAAAGAGAGGGGAGATGAGTTTGTCGATATGGATGACAGCACTTCTATGGATTGGACTCCTGTACGGGCATCTGTCAAGAAGCACGGAATGAGAAACTCCAACACCATGGCGATAGCTCCGACAGCTACAATAGCTAACATAACAGGTGTGACTCAATCTATTGAGCCAACATACAAGCATCTTTATGTTAAGTCTAATCTCTCTGGTGAGTTTACAGTGCCTAACCCGTTCCTGGTTAAGTGTCTTAAAGAGCGGAATCTTTGGGATGCCGAGATGATTGATGACCTGAAATATTTCGACGGTTCTCTCGTGGAAATAGAAAGAATACCTCAGGCTGTCAAAGATCTATTCCCTATCACCTTTGAAATCGAAGCGCAGTGGATCATTGATTGTGCAAGTAGACGGCAGAAGTGGATAGATATGGGGCAATCTCTGAATCTGTATCTTCAGGAGCCTAATGGAAAAGCTCTCCATGATATGTACATGTATGCCTGGAAAAAAGGTCTTAAGACTACGTATTACTTAAGATGTCTGGGTGCAACACAGATTGAAAAGTCTACAATGGATATCAATAAACGTGGCTTACAACCTCGTTGGATGAAAAGCAAATCTGCCTCTAGTAAGGTTGATGTAATAAGAGAAGAAGCTCCAGCTCCTCGTGTTTGTAATCTGGATGAAGGGTGTGAAAGTTGTCAGTAAATAATAGATGCGATCAGGAGGTGTAATTATGTTAACTTTCGAAGATATGGAAGTAGATAAAAAGAAAGATAAAGAGGAACTTGAAGGGCGCGCAGAGACCCGTTTCAAAGCTGATGAAAAGCGCCTGATCAATAATAAGACTGTTGACGCGAATCAGCTGATGCCTTTGAAATACAAGTGGGCATGGGAGCACTACCTTAATGGCTGTGCGAACAACTGGATGCCTACAGAAGTTCCTATGAACAAAGACATCGAGCTGTGGAAATCTGATAAGTTGTCTGTTGACGAGCGTCATGTGATTATGAGAACTCTGGGTTTCTTCAGTACAGCAGAAAGTATTGTGGGTAACAACATTGTTCTGGCTATCTTTAAGCATGTAACTAATGCAGAAGCCCGCCAGTACTTGTTCCGACAGGCTTTTGAAGAGGCTATTCATACACATACTTTTCACTACATCGTAGAGTCTCTTTCTCTCGATGAAGGAGAAGTTTTTAACATGTACAATGAAATCAACTCCATCAACGAAAAAGATAAATTCGAGATGGAGTTGACAGCAGAGATCTTACGTGATGATTTTACGACTGAGACTTTCGAGGGAGGACAGAAGTTCCTGGAAAACCTGGTAGGCTTTTACATCATCATGGAGGGGATTTTCTTTTACAGTGGTTTTGCTATGATGCTGTCTTTTCACAGACAGAATAAAATGACCGGTATCGGAGAGCAGTTTCAATATATCCTTCGGGATGAAACGATTCACCTGAACTTCGGAATCGACTTGATCAATGGCATCAAAGAAGAAAATCCAGAGTTGTGGACGGCAGATTTTCAAAAGAAAATTAAAGCGATGATCTTGAAAGCTGTAAAGCTGGAAATAAAATACGCTGAAGATTGCTTACCTACAGGTATCCTCGGACTTAGTGCTCATATGTTCACCGATTATGTTCAATATGTCGCAGATAGACGTCTGGAACGTATTGGTTTCACTGCGGAATATGGTTCCAAGAACCCCTTTCCATGGATGAGTGAAACAATAGACCTGGCCAAAGAAAAGAATTTCTTTGAAACACGCGTGACAGAATACCAGACCTCAGGAAGCCTGACCTGGTAGGAGACTCGAAGACTTTTTTCCAGATTGTCTAATAGGCAGGGCCATTTATGGTCCTGCCTTTTTTTTTGACTAGGGAGGAAGCGGAGGAAAAAGTAGGAAGCGAAGGAAGATAAGAAGAGGTAAGAAGAGAAAGAGAAGAGGAACGCGAAGGAAGGTAAGATTAGAAAGGGGCGGCTGAGGATTTTATTGGGGCTAGGTTTTTTTTTCTTCTTTTATCCACTCGGTGATTTGCTTGGTCACAGCAGTGGAAATTAAGAGACTGTTGTGCCCGCAATTGTCCAGGACTAAGTGTTGGATACCCGCTTCTTTTATGAGGGCAGATTTCCAGGGCACGACTATGTTGTCTAGCTTACTTGCGATGAGGTGGTAGGGGACTTTTGAATCAGCTACACGCTGTCTAAGCTCCGCCAGGAATCCAGAGTTTGGTGCCATTTCTGCTACGTTATGACCATGGCCAAGGGCTACAAGGCGTGTACCATGGAAGGGTGACCCGATAGTAATGACTCGGTCTGTCTGTCCATTGTCAGAAAGATATTCCGTGTAGTAGCTTGCTACCAAGCCTCCCATAGAGTGCCCTACAAGAATGACGCTGTCGGATTTTGTTTCTTCAAGGATAGAGTTTATTTTTTTAGCGACCTTTTCTGCCAATTGAGGGATGGAGGCAAAAGGAGGGAGTAGATTCATGGAGTAGATGGGACCAAGGCCTTCTTTTTCCAGCTCTCGTCGTATCCATATCCATCCTGTTTGGTTATGCATGTATCCATGAAGGAGTAGGATAGGTCGTTTTCCAGAGGTTTCGGGACGAAAAGGGAGAAGCATCAGAGGGGTTACCAAAACAGTCATAACCATAGCGAAAACTTCTAACAGGTAGCTTTTCACAAAAACGAATGCCGAAGGGAGTTTATTTTCTTCTGGTAGGAAAAACCGCTTCATACTTTCGAGGCGTAATTCAATATAGGCGATGAAATGGCTGACACTAACGTGTAGCCCCGAAAATACGATGATGGTCACAAGGACCAACTTGACTATAGTCCATAAAATTCCAATCATAGATTCATTATATAATGCTTGGTAAAAATTTTACAAGAGAGAGCTTAAGGAAGGGTGCAACTTTAAGTGGTGGTGAATTATTTTTGGGGAAGTTCTAACGTCAGATCGTACTGCAATTTCAATTTGTAATAAGTGAAACGTAAAATTTTTCTGTAGGACCAGAGGACCGGTATTTCAGGTTTGTATAAATTATATTGAGCACCGGTCAGGTGCGACACTTACAGAAGTGCCGCACCTGACCGTTGCTCCAGTAGTATCGAGATCCATTTTATAGGGCCTGTCTCTCGCTCCGCTCGGATCCGACCCTGCCTACATAATGCCACGCCTCTGGCGTTTATGAAGGTTTAACCTATTCCTTGTGAACGGTTTCCTGGATTCCTTTGGGCAATAATCTCGCTATGTGTTTTTACTTAAAAAATAATTCACCACTACTTAAAGTTGCACCCCTTAAGGAATAGGCGGAAGAGTCATGAAAAAAAATATCGATTGATGTAGGATGCCGCAAGTTTTAACTAGATAACTATTGCCTGAGGAGAGCGATAAAATGACAATTTCTAATGACCCACCGATAAACCAGCTTATTAATTCGAATCAGGAAGAACAATTAGAGCTGGAGTTTGCTAAACTTTTTACTTACGTGCAGCATCTAAAAGAGTCTCTCAATGAAAGCGGAGAGTTAGAGAACCTACGCACTAGAATAAGGAAGATTTCAAACGAAAGTGACTCTTCTGAGGATAAATTGGGAGCCGATTTGATAGAGCTACTTGTTCGAGAAAATGCAAGCTTTAAGCAAGAGGAGGTTATAAGGGGGGAACAAAAAATTATCGACATACTAACACTTGGGACGTGGGAACCAAGCGTTTCATTATGGGATAAGGCTTTGAAAGGAGACGTGATAAGTCATCTTGAGATGCAAGAGTTAAAGGGTAGGGCTGTTAGAGAATTAGATTTTTTTATAGGGGCTATGCCCCTCGTGGATTCACTTCGTAAGGAGCTAAGACAATTTATAACGAGTCTCCTGCACTTAATTGAACTAAAAGAAAAAGCGAAGTTTACAAGAATCAGAGGCGGATTTTCTATAGAGTTAAGCTGCTTCGAAGAGAGAGTCGCAGTCATCCCTTCAGACTCCCGAGTTCCATATGATGTGGGTATCTTGTCTGAGGGTAGGAAGCTTCGTTTTGATGTATTTACCCATGGCGATAAAGTGAAATTGAATGTTAATGAACACCTCCGCATGTGGCCAGTGACAGAAGAAAAGATTGAATCTATCCTGGAATCTTTTTCCAATATGATAATACCCAATTCTTTTAGAAGTGTTTCTAGATTTTTACCTACTTTCATTCAGGAACTGTTGCTTGGAGATGGCAATGGGTTGAGAGCCTGGCTGAGAAACAAGGCAGAAGAAAATCTGAGGCTTGTGGATGGAGAGATCATTTACCGGGAGTTTTCTTTTTTTCTTTCAAAAGGCTACTTTTCCAATGAAGTTCGAATGACAGCCACCAGAAATGATGCCATAGATCCAGAGTCCTTGAGAAAAAGGGAGCTTAGTAGACAGAACCTGATAGCAAACTCTTATGCAGAAAGATTCGCTCGCAGTGCCATGAATTGGGGGCGGATGCTTCTTTTGCCCGAAGGGGGGAACGCAAAGTATATAAACACTCTCTTTGCTCCAGCAGAGGAGGGTGGGCGCTTGACCTATAGGGAAGACTAAGAGCTAGTGTGGATATCTTCAAAACGTTGCCTAAGAGTGGCAGCATCAGGGCGGTTTTCAGGGGAGATATCCAGGCAGTCTGCAATGAGAGAGCTTATTTTCTTGATTTTTATTTGATTAGGATCCGCAGGATCGGAGATCCGTATTTCGTTTTTTAATTTATTTATGAAATCCATATAGGTTTTATTAGTTTTATTAATGTCGTTTTCTACATCCATGAGATCGTATCTTGTATAACCTCTTTTCTTAAGTTTTTCGAATAGAGCAGTGGGGTATTGATCGAAGACCAGTTCCATTTTATTGTCAGAGATCTCGACGAATTTATTGTAGCTCATTTCAAAGGAGGGAGGGAATTGATGGGAATTTGAGATATCACTCCTGAAAGTTTCAAGGAGGGTAACGCCCATCGCATAGATATCTCCTTTTTTTGGGTCGAGGACTGGTTCATCGGCCCTTCTGCATTCTTCTGGAGGAAGATATCCCATTGTTCCAGACATTATTCTTGAGTCACTCATTTCCTCTTCTGTGGAGGCTAGTCCAAAATCTCCGATGTAGCCTTTGTCATCTTCAATGAGGATATTATCCCATTTGATATCACGGTGAACTACACCTTTTTCATGAATGGCTTCGAGCCCTTTCAGAGCATTTAAGAGCACTTCTCTTTTCTTTTCAGGTTCAGCTCCCTTAGTTACAAAATCAACGAGGTCTCCTTGAGAATAGAGCTTTGATGCCAAGCCCTGGCGTACTGCTCCTCCTTTTCCAGTATATTCTGACAGAAAAGGTAGCTCAACGATCCCTTCTTTTTCTTCAAATTGACGGATCATGTCTTGCTCTTCTTTAACGGTGTTTCTTAAAGCATCTCTAGAAGACTCTTCTTTTTTAGCTTGAATGAAATTATCCAATTCCGCCGACAATGTGAACTCGTCTTCTTCACTGAGATTGGGGAGTTTCTTATTGGAGGCAATTAATTTGTTTTTATTCGTGTTGACCTCATCGTTAAGCGTTTGAGTGTCTATGTTTTTGGGGAACATTTTGAGAAACTTTTTAACATTCCCGTAGTTTTCAAAAGACTTACGATTCTTAGAAAGGAATTGTTGAAATTCCGACAAGGGGAATGAGACATGACTTGGTAAATGGTGACGCTTTTTACCAATGACTCCTCTGGCAATATTAGAAACGGTTTTTGCTTGAAAATCCATTAGCAGGGCGTGTTTGACAGTTTTGTAAGCTCCTTCTCCAATCTGTTTGCCACCCTTTTTTTCTGAGCCAGAAAGATGGATCATCAACTGTTGGCCTTCTTTTAAGACAGTGATGTTTCTAGCACTGAGATCGGGGAAGTTGCTTTTTTCAAAGCGACTACCGGGTTTTTGTCTTTTTAAAAAGGAGTTTTGTATAATTCTTTGCGTATGGGATATTTGAGTATTTATATCGTCGGCTATTTATTTTCTGCTAGTAACTTCTGGTCCAAATTTAATTTCACCAAGAGCATCCTCGACTTTTTGTCGGCGGTCGTCACTACCCCAGCCAGATTTGAGAATGTAATTCTTTCCCGCTCTGCTAAAGGCCATTTTATTGCGCGCCAATGTGCTTACTTTCTCCTTCGCTTTAGGGAAAAAAGAGAAGCTCTTACCTGATAGGGGTGAGCATGTTGCAGTCGTTGCTTGACTGATCCCTTCCCGGGCGACTTTCTCCAGGGGTAGTTCAATCCTAACTTGTTTAGGATCAGCGTGCTTGAATTCGCCAAGATCTCTAGCAATGCTTTCGCCAGTTTTTGAATTGTCGATTTCCGCCATAATTAACTACCAGTAATAAACAAATTGAACCCTATTATTTATTATAGCTGTTTTAAAATATTAATTGTATAAAAGCTAGGGGGTTAATAAAGTCTTAATTAAACGAATAGATTTTGTATTCGTTCGTATTCTGACAGGTATCGTCACACCACCGGAGGTGGAACTATTCAGTGCCATTGAAAATGGTGCTGACTGCTTGGTGAGAGGAACGAAGTTCATCGAGCGCAGAGAAAAACGTAGTGTAGTATTTTCAATTCGCTCACGGTACTCGGACACTACATGGGGTGTCCAGAGGGACTGGTCCCTTTGGTGGGGTTTGGGGCGAAGCCCCTATTCTACTGGCGTGATTAACCTAAGACTTTAAGACGTGCTTTGCTTAACAGCTGCGTGGAAGTATGTGGAGATTAGAGAGGCAGCCAGGCGTGCTGTCATTTTATCCTGGTCGAGGCGGGGACACATTTCTGCGACATCGAAGCTGACGACTTTACCACTGGAGACGAGGTATTCGATCAGGGGGCTTACCTGCCATGGGGTCAGGCCTTGTGCTTGGGGGGCGCTAACGCCGGGAGCAAAGCAGGAGGCAAAGGCATCCAGACATATGGTGAGGTAGATATTGTCGGATTTCTTTACTATTTTATCGATAGCTTGACGGCAGATAAGGTGGTGGTTGTTGTGGATTTCCTCAGCCGTTACATACTGCACAGACAGGTCTTGGGCGGTTTGAAATAGTTCTGCTGTGTTGGATTGCTTTTGTATTCCCATGCATAGGTAGTTAAAAGGCATTTCTTCTTCAGATAGTTGCTGGGCGATCTGAAAGAAAGGCGTTCCGGAGCTTCCTTTGCCGTCTTCTATTGGGGGGCGTAGGTCAAAATGGGCGTCGAAGTTTACGATGCCGCAGTTTGTTTCTTCGAATGCTGACAAGATCCCCTGATAGTGTCCCCAAGAGATTTCATGGCCACCACCAAGAATGATGGGCTTGATCTTGAGAAGGTGGATATGTTCTATTATCATCCCTAGGGAGCGCTGGGCATCTTCAAGGTTTCCATCCGTGCAAGTGATGTCACCGAAGTCAAAGAAGGAGCAGGGTTTTGTCAGGTGGAGGGGTTGTGAGGCGAGAGCTTCTCTTAGGGCGGCAGGACCCTCATCAGCTCCACAGCGACCTTGATTTCTTCTGACACCTTCATCACAAGAAAAACCTAAAAATCCGAATGCATAGCCGTCGCATTCAACAAGCTTTTCCGCTAAAAGGTCCACACATTGCACCAGACTAAAGAGGCGGGAGTTTTCGGCTTCTCCTTCACGGCCCTTCCATATGGAATTTTCAGGAGGTGTATAGCGATTTTTCCAGTCTTGTTCCATATTAGTAGTCTTGTCCTTTCACAAAAATTTGCGAGGGTTTCATCGAACCCTGATGATAAAGGATTTCACGGTAATCCTTGCAAGGAAAAACTACCATGTCGGCACGCATTCCTGCTTTAAGCAGGCCACGGTCTGTCAAAGAAAGTGCTTTTGCTGCACGACAAGTGATGGCGGCGAGTGTTTCTGCCATGGTGAGTTTTTCGGCCGTCCCTAAGATGGCGGCTTGTGTGAGGAGGTCGCCCATAGGTGCACTTCCCGGGTTCCAGTCTGAGGCGATGACTAAGGGTAGGTTGCAATCCAGCATTTGTCGTGCGGGAGCAAAGCGCATTCCAAGACCAAGGGATGCTCCGGGAAGAGCTACCGGGGTGACGCCGGCTTTTGCCAATGCTTGTAAGTCTTCCATTGTGGATTGTTCTAAATGATCGGCTGTTTGGGCTCCGAGTTCTGCTGCTAGCAGGGCACCACCTCTCGTAAACTGATCTGCATGAAGGCTTAGGGAAAAACCCAAAGATTCGGCGTTGAGCAGGTAGGCCCTAGATTCCTCTAGAGAGAAAGCACCTTCTTCTACGAAAATATCTATTCTATTGGTGAGTTTTTTCTCTATTAACAGAGGTAGTAAATCGTGTGAGAGGTAATCAAGGTATTCTTTGGGGTCGGAAAACTCCCAGGGGCGGGTGTGCGCGGCAAGACATGTGGGGAGGAGGTCGACTGGCTGTCGTGAGGATGCCTCGTTAATAGCTTCCAGCATTTTTATTTCGGATTCTACGGATAAGCCATAGCCACTTTTTACTTCGGAGGTGGTGATACCTCTTCTGAGTAGTATCTCTGTTCTTTCGAGGAGGTTTGCTATGAGCTCCTCTTTTGTGGCCTCACGTGTTTTTCGGACGGTATCCAGGATGCCCCCTCCTCGGGCCGCGATTTCCTGATAAGTTTTTCCGCTAAGGCGCAAGGCGTAGTCGGAGGCGCGGGAGCCAGCAAAGCAGATATGGGTATGGACATCGATAAAGCCCGGAACAAGGACAGAGGGGGCAGTAAGCTCATGGATTTTGTCAGCTTGTGTGGAGAGTGCAGAGAACTCTCCCAAAGCGATAATCATCCCCGATTGCACCAGGACGCCTGCATTTTCGATTACGGTTAAATCATCATCCTGGAGGTGTCCCTTGTCGTTTAGACCATCCATTGTAACAATTTGTGAGAAGGGACCAATGAGTACTTTGTTCATCTATTGGCCTTTTTGTCTGGGGGAGGGAAATCCTACACCAAAATTTAGAGCGTTTTGTATGGCAGAATCATATCCAGCATCCGCGTGGCGGATTACTCCGAGTGCGGGATCATTGTGTAGCACACGACGCAGGCAGCGGCCGGCTCTTTCTGTCCCATCAGCGAGTGTTGCCATGCCGGAATGTTGGGAGAAGCCCATCCCTACGCCGCCGCCGTGGTGGAAAGATACCCAGGTGGCCCCGCCGGAGCAGTTGCTTAAGAGGTTGAGTATGGGCCAGTCGGATACAGCGTCGGAGCCGTCTTTCATTCCTTCTGTTTCGCGGTAGGGGGAAGCCACAGATCCTGCATCGAGGTGATCGCGACCTATTACAAGTGGACCCTTGAGGCGGCCACTGGCTACGAGGTCATTGAAAAGTTTTCCGGCTTTCTCCCTTTCTCCTAATCCCAGCCAGCAAATTCGCGCTGGCAGACCCTGGAAGGCTACCTGCTTCTGAGCTTTTTGTAGCCAATTGCTAAGGTGCTTGTTTTCAGGGAAAAGCTCCATTAACGCCTGATCTGTGGTGAAGATGTCTTCCGGGTCACCAGATAATGCAACCCAGCGGAAGGGGCCTTGGCCTGCACAGAAAAGTGGGCGGATATATTCAGGAACAAAACCAGGTATTTCAAAGGCGCGGTTTTCACCACCTTGACGAGCAAATTCTCTGAGGTTGTTTCCGTAATCGAAAACGATAGCTCCTCTGCTACGCATTTCGAGCAATGCCGCTACATGATTAGCCATACTTTTCAAGGAGTGTGCTTTGTAAATTTCTGGATCAGAAACTCTAAGTTCACGTGCACTTTCGAGGTCGTAGTCACTGGGAATGTATCCATTGAGAGGATCGTGAGCGGAGGTCTGGTCGGTGGCAATATCGGGAGTGATACCGTCAGCCAAAAGAGCCTGTAGAGTCTTAGTTATGTCGCCAACGAGTCCCACGGAGAGGGGGCGTTTTTGTTCTTTAGCTTCCAGGACCCATGCTTTGGCTTCTTCGTAGCTTTTAGTCATGCGATCGACGTAACGTGTCTTCAGGCGTTTTTCTATGCGTTCGGGATCAATGTCAACGCCTAGGCAGACACCGTCATTCATAGTCACCGCTAAGGGTTGCGCTCCGCCCATGCCACCAAGGCCGCCTGTTACGACGAGCTTTCCGGCGAGGCTACCTCCGAAGGAGCGACGTGCTGCGGAGGCAAAGGTTTCATAGGTGCCCTGTAGGATACCTTGCGTGCCGATGTATATCCAACTCCCTGCGGTCATCTGACCATACATCATCAGGCCGCGCTTTTGCAGGCTGTGAAAGTGTTCCCAGTTGGCCCAGTTTGGTACTAGGTTGCTGTTGGCGATGAGCACTCTTGGTGCTTCGGGGTGTGAGCGTATTTTCCCTACAGCTTTTCCTGATTGTATGAGTAGGCTCTCGTCCTCGCCTAGGTGTAGCAGTGCATCTATGATCTTATGCAGGCATTCGACAGAGCGTGCAGCTTGTCCTGTTCCGCCATAGACAACGAGGTTTGCCGGGTCCTCTGCGACTTCGGCATCGAGGTTATTAAGGAGAAGGCGCAGGGGAGCTTCTGTTTGCCAGGATCTGGCATGCATAGTATTTCCCCTGGGGGATTTGTAAGAAGGGTGACTTGCGAACTCTTCTAGAAATTGGGCAGTGGTCGTTTCAATAGTGCAGTCGTTGGACATAATAGTACTCCTTACAATATTTCGTTTTCGATGACGTAAACAGCTTTTTCTACATCGTCAGAAACGATGCGGTCTTTTTCAAGCATAGGGACAACAGCTCTGATAGCGTCGTAGGTTTTTTGTGTCCCTTTGCCTAACTTCAGGTTTTCTCTGGATTGTCCAGATTTCAGCTTTCTTCTTAAGTCGATAGCTTGTGCTGCGGCGAGGAGCTCTACGGCTAATACCACGCCGACATTTTTTACTATCCGCTTGAACTTGTTTGCAGAGGTCATCCCCATAGAAACGTGATCTTCTACACCCACATTGCCTGGTATAGAGTCCGTGCAAGCAGGATTGGCGAAGATTTTGTTTTCATTGACGAGAGAAGCGCTGAGGTATTGTGTGGCCATGTACCCGGAGTGTATGCCATCTTTTGGACTAAGGAAAGCTGCGAGTCCACTAAAGTGAGGGTTAAGTAGCAATTCCAGTCGTCTCTCAGAGATACTTGAAAGTTCAGAAATGCCAATAGAGGCTGTGTCAAAAGCCAGAGCCAAGTATTGGCCGTGGAAGTTCCCGCCGCTGACGATACGGTTTTCTTTCATAAAGATCAGCGGGTTGTCGGTGATAGCATTTAGTTCTCTTTCTACAATATCTACGGCGAAGCGAATGGCATCTTTAGTTGGACCGTGAACTTGAGAAACACAGCGTAGGGAGTAGGGATCTTGTACTCGTCGGTGCGAGACTTTATTGAGGAAAAGATCAGAACCTTGTAATTCTTTACGGATATTTTTAGCCGTTTCAATTTGTCCCCGTTGATTGCGCACTTCGTGGAGTCCCTCATGGAGGGAGTCGACCAGTCCCTCTGATGCCTCAAAGGAGAGGGCGGCGACCTTGTCTGCTATCATCAGTAAATCTCTAGCTTTTGCGAGAGCGTATCCACCGACGGAGAGCATGATTTGTGTTCCGTTGATAAGGCTTAAGCCTTCCTTGGCCTTAATTTTTAGGGGGGTGATATTGGCAAGCTTCAAAGCGCGAGAGGCTTGGATGATCTTTCCTTTGTAGAAGACCTTTCCGTGTCCAGTAATTGGTAGGGCGAGATGTGCCAGTGGTGCCAGATCACCGCTTGCTCCGACAGAGCCGTGTTCGGGGACGACGGGGTAGATATCTGCCTGGATGAGACGTAGTAATTGTTGGCAAAGCTCCCACCTTACACCCGTGTAGCCCTTTACGAGGACATTAAGGCGTAGAGTCATAGCAAGGCGTACTTCTGGAATAGAGAGAGGTGTGCCGTGTCCAGAGGCATGACTTTTCAAGAGATTCAGCTGTAGTTCTTCTAAGTCTTTTTGGCCGATGCGTGTGTTGGCAAAATATCCGAAGCCGGTGTTGACACCATAGATGGGCTCGGGTTTTGAGATGACATTCTCGATAAACTTGCGGCTTTCCATGATCTGTTTTTTTGCAGATTCCCGGATTTTTATATGCGCTCCCGAGGAGATCTTAAAAGCATCGTCGAGAGATAAAGAGTGGCCATCAAGAGTGATGGTTTTTTTTTTCTCGGTATCAGCTTTCTTTGTTTTTTTTACCTCATGGTGGTTTTGAACCTTTGTTAGCGGCATAAAGACATCACCTAATGAAAAATTAATGAAAGATGCTGAAATCCAGAGGAACAAGACAGTACTCTGGATTTAATAGGGTTTAGACAGGAATTACGGAATTTTGTGAACACCACTTAGGGTCTTTGTGTCGGCAAATAATGTTATGTTTATTAATAGTAGCTTAAGGGTACTAAGTTTTTCGAGTTGGAAACAAGAAAAAAGCAGTCGATTTCCTTAAGCTACACACGTTTTGTGTGCTCCGTAAGTGCCTGCCTACAAACTCTTTTCAGCCATGATTTGTAAGGTATGGATGATCCTATAACTCATTGAAATTTAAAAAAAGCTTAAGTTTATTTTGAGGGAAGTTTTTTTCTTTAAGGAGTCTCAAAATCATTGATGCTTAAGCTCTTGTTTTCAAAAGAAATTTTTGTTTTTCCGTTTATGAGGTAATTTAAATAGCTAGGAACACCAAAATAGTTTCCTGTTAAAAAAGAATGGAAAGAGAAATCAGCTTCCTTGATGCCCTGTGAGGGCTCATCGAAGGTCCAATCAATATTCCATTCGTGTTTGACATCAGTGGTATTTTGTCGTTGAAGCCAGAGAGATTGTTTGCTTTGATCGTTTGTAACATCAGCAGTACTTGGAGTGGTTTTTGTCGCAATTTGTGTTGTGGGGCCGTCTCGTGTTACGATCTGGTGTTGTAGGGTTATTGGAGTGAGGAAGCTACCATGGGTGATCCAACGCTCGTGCGGACTGCCCTTGGAGAGCAGGGGGGGGAGCGTCTCGGGATGTGTAAGGAGCAGCTCGACAAGAGGGCCGCAAGCAAGATGCTCTACTCCGCGATGTATAGCGCTCTGTAACTGGGGAGGAAGTAGAAACTCCATAATTTGCCCTTGTTCGCTGACAAAGATTTTAAAACTTTTACGTAGTAGTGAGTTATCTTCAGAGGATAGGTTGTTAGTAGGGTCTATAGAGAATGCTTGGTAAATACTGTTTATCTCTGATTCATTCCAGCGAGGGTCGCTACGGTAGCGGTAGCTATAGTTCTCTCCCCTTCGGTATTCAAGGACGAGAAGGTCCTCGTGATTTTTAATGGAGAGCGAATCAAAAGATAGCCTGTAGCCCATCCCCGTATCAAGGGGTCGGGGGGAGCCATCGAGCTTTCCCCATACACGGTATTCTCCTTTAGAGTTATTCCCCACGCTGCGGTTTTCGCTAAATGAGATGACAAAGGAAAAATCTAGTGCGAGGTTTTGGTCTTTAGGGAACTGTAGGGTGCGAGGGTTCTCTGGAGGCGGAAGGCAAAGGTACATAGCCGTCCAGCCAAGGACTCCCAGTATGATACAAACCCCCGTCATAAACAAGCAGCGAGTGTAGTACAAGGAATAAATCTTCAGCCATTCTTTCATAGTTTCTTGTTTCTCATAACTCAGGTTTTTCTATAAACACAGTAGCAAACTTTTGTTTTAGAACACCAGAACCCCTTAAGAAAATATATGGGGCTTTGCCCCAAACCCCACCAAAGGGACTAGTCCCTCTGGACTCCCATTGACGTGACGAACTTTATACTATTATTAACGACTTTTGAAAAGGCTGAAGGCCTTCAATACTGCCAGCCCAGGGCAACGCCCTGGGTAATGGGGAAATAGATAGTCTAGCTCTGTAAGAGCGCAATATTAAACTTATCAGCATCGGAATATTTCGCTCTTACAGAGCTAGACTATCTTGTTTATGGTTAACCCAGGGCGTTGCCCTGGGCTGGCAGTATTGAAGGCCTTCAGCCTTCATTTTATCGAAATTTATGAGTTTAGAAAAACTCTATTCTAAGAGAGTAAGGATTCAAAAATATTTCTTGCCTTCTTGTATTTATACGTATTAAGGCAGGTATCGTCACACCACCGGAGGTGGAACTATTCAGGTTCATTGGAACAATGAATCTGACTGCTTGGCGAGAGGAACGGAGTTCATCAAGTGTAGAGAAAAGGTTATATTATATATTATTATTTTTAACTCGCTCACGGTGCTCGGACACTACTTAGGGAGTCCAGAGGGACTTGGTCCCTTTGGTGGGGTTTGGGGCAAAGCCCCGAGGTAGAGGTCTACTCACTTTAGGAGTTTCATTCCTTCGCGGACAGTTAGTGGGGATAGGGAGAGGCGGTGATTTTCTATGAATTCTCTGACGGATTGTGGGGAGGTTTGGGAGTGTTTTTGTAGAACGAGTCCGATGGCTTCGCGTATGACGAGGTCTTTTTCGCGCATGGTTTTTATGCAGTAGGAGAATAAGATGTCTTCGTCGGTTTTGTCTTTGTATTCGAGCTGGTAGAAGAGTGCGGCGCGGCGGATCCAGATGTCTGGGTCATCTATCCATTTGTCCATCAGCATTTTTTTATCGGGGTAGCGTAGTAATAGCTTGCCTACGAGGTTCGCTGCTATTTTGTCTACGGTGTCCCAGTGGGATTTTTCGCGGATAAGCTTTTCGAAAAAGGGTAAAGAATTCAATGTACATTTCGCAAGGTATCTTTCTGCCAGGTCGCATCCTGCATACTGGTATTCCCTTTCATCTTCATCCCAGAGTTGTTCTACAGTAGATAATAATGTGGCTTCGTCTCTGATGGGGTATTTGGGGAAGATAGTATCTTGTAAAGAGGAACGCTTGGGGTTCTCAAGGCCAAAAAAGGGGAACATATTTTCCATTATCTCGGACTGTTCCTGGGCTATCTTGAATCGGCTGTTCTGCCGGAAAAGATCTTCCAGTTCGTTGATCATAGCGTCGTCGTACAAATAGTCATCCATAATTTTAAACCTCAATCTGTGAACGGTTCCATTTTTAGATTTATTGGGGGAAAGCTCTGGTAAGGGAAATAGTGCGACACTTTTTTGTCGCACTGAGAGAACTATGATTTATTCTTTTCCAGAGCTTCCAGGCGTTCTTCGAGTTCTTTGATTTTTTTGACATGCTTGTCAATATTTCGAAGATGCACTTGTTGTCTGTTGAATGCTGAGAGTGTAGACATCGGCGCACCACGGTATTGTCCTGCTTTTGTGATGGACTTCGTGACGGATGTCCCACCAGCGATTGCAGCATAATCACATATGGAGACGTGGCCAGTAATGCCCGCTTGCCCCCCTACGATAACGTTTTTACCTGTCGTAGAAGATCCTGCTATTCCCACCTGTGAGACGATGCAGTTAACTTCGCCAAGGGTAACACCGTGAGCAATCTGTACCTGGTTGTCTATCTTGCTGCCTTTGCCGATACGGGTAGTGGAGAAACGTGCACGGTCTACAGTGGTATTGGCACCAATTTCGACGTCTTCCTCGATCGTTACATTACCTATTTGCTGTAGCTTGATATAGTGGCCTTTGCTGTCGTTTGTATAGCCAAAGCCACAGGAACCTATCACTACTCCCGGTTGGAGGATGACGCGATTGTGGAGTTGGCAGCGCTCGCGGATGACAACGAGAGCGTGGATAACGCAGTCTTGGCCGATGATAACATCTGTGCTGATATAACTGTTGGATCCAATGAC
Source organism: Chlamydiales bacterium (assembly GCA_047611865.1). Lineage (GTDB taxonomy): Bacteria > Chlamydiota > Chlamydiia > Chlamydiales > JBDQID01 > JBLFWS01. The sequence continues at coordinate 4,159 of JBLFWS010000030.1, read as the reverse complement.
TGTACGAGCGCCGATAACGACGTTGGCGTCGATTACAGCATGGGGGCCAATAGTAACATCTTCACCGATTTGTGCGGTTTCGTGAATTACTGCTGTGGAATGTATTCCCGTAAAGCCAGTACCGACACCTTGTGCACTGAAGAATTTTTCTAGGACACACTGGAAAGAGCGAGAAGGGTCGCTGCTGACGAGGAAGTTACGCCCCTCTATGGCGTGTTCTTTGTGTTCGATGAACACAACGCCTGCTTTGGAAAGTTGCATGGACTTTTCGTAGCGAGGGTTTGCCAGGAAGGAAGCCTCGAGGCTTGTGGCAGACTCGAGGTCTGCCACATTGCTGATGAGGTGTTTAGGATCTCCAAGGAGCTCACTGTCGGTGAGCTCTGCGAGTTCCTTAAGAGTGAATTTCATTGAGTTCCTCTTCACCAGCATTGGATTCTTCTTTGGAAGCGTCGGAGACGTCATCTTTTTTTACGGTTGCATCAAATTTAGCGTCCATGATTGTTACGATTTTGTCAGTAACGTCAAGGCTGCTGCCGTAGAAAGAACAGATGTCATTGCGTACGATCAATGAGAGTCCTTGATCATTGGCGACAGTAGTGGATGCACTGTTGATGCTTGTAGAGATAGATTTCTCGAACTCGGCGCTAGCTTGGTGCAGCATCTGAAAATACTGGTTCTCAAATTGTGAGAGCTCTTGGTTGAGATGCTGGAACCTTTCTTTTAACTTACTTTCTTCTTCTTCGGCTATGCTGTCGAGAAAGTCGGGGTCCTGTAGCTTGGCCACGATTGACTCCAACTCTTCCATCTTGCCGTCACGGAAGCTTGAGATTTGTTTTTTTGTTTCTTCAAGCGCTGTGATTTCTTCTTTGCCTTGTTTGGAACTCTCGGCACATTTGCGGAAGTTTACGACACCAACAGAATACTGAGTTTCGTCAGCAAGAAGTGATGCGCTCCAGAGGGAGGAACTCGCAATTGCGGCGATGAATAATTTACGTAAGTTCATTGTAGTCTCCTTAAAATAATTGTTAGAAGCGACCCCCGATGGAGAAGAAAAATTTTCTTATGTCGTCTTTATGTTCCGGATTAACAGGATAACCCATTCCTAGAATAATTGGCATATTTTTAAAAACTTCGAGGCGGAGACCATATCCATAGGATATACGCATCCGTTCGATGGTGTATTTGCTCTCGGAGACCTGACCAAAATCCAGGAACGTGAAACCGTCGATACGCTCTGAGATATTTTGCAGGTATTCCAAAGATAAGAGTAGGGAGGAGATACCACCGCGTGGGTTCTTGTTATCGGCGTACTTGGGGCCGATGGAGTATCCGCGATAGCCTCTGACGCTTGTCTCGCCGCCAAGAAAGAGGCGCTCTGCGAGGGGTAGAGTATCAGGAGTGCTACTTCCTAGAGGGTTTATGAACTTCAGATCGGCACGGTATTTGAATACCCCGCTGGAGTGGAGCTCTGCGTAGTAGGAGTTCACATAGGACATGCTCAAGAAATTGTGGTCTCCACCTATGCCTGCAAGTTCAAGGTCCAGCCTTGAGTTGAAGCCATTTCTTGGCTTGTAAGGGTGGTCGGTAGAGTCGTAGTGCAGAGCAAGGCCAGATGCTGAAACGATTCCGCTATTTTTTTTCTCATTTTTCAGGGATTGGGAGGCTGAGTCGCTGACGTTGATCTCAATATCCCTCAAGCGGTACTGCCATTCAAAGCGTAGGAAGCTGTTGATGGGGTAGCTGGCGTGGGTGCTGAATCCCAGGGAGTCTATGGCATATTCGTTGGACTGCTGGCGGTTGTTGATCTTTTCAACGTTGAAGCCTACGACCCAAGGGGTGTCCAAAAAGTAAGGTTTTGTCCATGAGAGCAGCATATTGCGGTGCTTTTTACCGACGTTTAATCTGGCACGAGCATACTCACCGTCGCCACGCATGGCAGATGGTCCATGGGAAAAGATTTTGGGAAGACCCTTATAATTGAAGTTCTTTTCCTGTATCTCGATGCTACCAAAAACACTTTCGAGGGTGCTGATACCAAAGGCAAAGCTAAAGCTACCTGTGCTTGTTTCCTCGACTTCGATATGAACATCACGGAAATTGGAACCGAAGGCCTCATTTTCTGTGGATTTCACCCAGTAAACGTTGACGTTTTTAAAGTATCCGATGAGATGAAGTCTCTCCTCTGTACCTTTGAGCCTACGTACGTCGAAGACATCGCCGGGAGTCAGGAGGGATTCATGAAGAATGACACGTGACTGGGTGGAGGTGTTGCCGAAGATTTTGATCATTCCTACGCGGTATTCGCTGCCTTCATGAATCTTAAAGTGTATGTCGTATTCTGAACTAGTAGAGGAGAGGCGTGGTTCGTAGATGACGTAGGCATCGATATATCCTTTGGCACCATACATTTCTGTGATGTTGTTGGCAGTCTCACGTATTAGATCGGGAGAGTAGAGGGCGTTTTGGTAAACAGCAAAGCGACTTAGGATGGCAGCGTCATCGAAGAGGGTGTTGCTTTCAAAAGTAAGCTTACCGACTGTGTAGAGAGATCCTTTGTCGGCGGATATCAAGATTCCTATGCGGTCGGATTTTTTACTTTCCTGCACTTCGATGTTGACCTTGGCGTCAGCAAAACCGTTGTTTTGTAGGTAGTTGGCGATGATGAGCTTGTCTTGTTCGATTGCGTCGTCATGGTAGGTGCCAGCTCCTGTAACCCAGCTGGTGAAGAGGCTGTATTCCTTTGTGACGATTTGGGAGAGGATATCGCTTTCTTCATCTTTTGTGAGACCTTCGAAGGTGATGTCGCTAATGAGTCCGGAGCGTCCTTCTTTTACTGTGATGACGATGTCTACATCGTTGCTGTCAGCGTCGGGATTGATCTGGTAGTCCAGCTCAGCCTCGAAGAAACCCTTTTTTACGTAGTAAGCCTTAACTTTGTGGAAGCCCTTGTTGAAGCCGGGCCTGTCGAAGGTGCTTTTTTCTGCGACAGCCAGTTGGCTTTTAAGCTTGCTGCTCTTGATTTTCTCGTTCCCTTCCCAGGTGATAGAGCGGATAAGAGGCTTTAACCAGATGTTGAGAGTGATATGGATGTGGTCATCTTCGCTTTTCAAGGAAGGCTCAACCCGGTCGTATTCTTCTGCCAGAGATTTAAGGTCGCTATCGAAAGTGATCTGAGAGAACTGCTCCCCGGATTTTGTCTTGAGGCGTAAGATAACAGCTCCCGTGTCGAATTGGTCTTCCGAGGAGAGTTTGTGTACGACTATATTAATGTCTGAGGTGATCTTACCCTCGTACTGCTGGCCGGCATGTACGGAAGTTGGGAGAAAAAGGGTAAAGAAATACAGGAGAGTAAGAAGGGCTACTTGTCTTTTCATGGGTCCTCAAACGTTATTAGGTACGGGTTATCTGATGATTACCCGCAAGAGATTCAAAATAAAATAACTAGACATCATAGAGTAAGGGGCGTAATTATTGCAAGTGTTAGAGTAAGCTCTTTATACCTGCAAACGACCTTCGAGGGCACGAGCGAGGGTTCCGCCATCGACAAATTCGAGAGCGCTACCCATAGGGAGGCCAAAGGCTAGCCGGGAGATGCTAACAGGAAAGCTTTTAAGTTCTCTCTTTAGAAAGAGGGAGGTGGCGTCACCTTCGAGTGTGGAGTCCAGAGCGATGATTACTTCCTTAATATCCAGGGTGCCAAGCCGTTTTTTGAGCTGGCCGATGCTTAAGTGGTCAGGTTCTCTGCCGTCGAGAGGGGAGAGGACACCGCCAAGTACGTGATATAAGCCGTGGTATTCCCTCGTTTCCTCAATGGCAAAGACTTCTCTGGCGGAGGCGACTACGCAGATACTCTGCATCTCAGCTCTGTTTTCCTTGCAGAAGAAGCAGAGTATCGTATCCATCAGACAGCCACATTGCTCACAGCTTTTGAGTTGTTGCTTGGTTTCGCCTATAATTTTGGCTGTTTCAGCGATTTCCTCGTCAGACCAGGAGATCATCTGAAAGGCAAAGCGCTCAGCGCTCTTTCTCCCAACACCGGGGAGTCTCTTCAGGACTTCTATAAGCTTAGATAGATGAGATGGATAATTCATGGGCGTCAGTATCCATTTTCCAAGAAATTCTGTCGAGATGAAATCTATGGCTATAAAGGAGAAATTTA
>JBLFWS010000029.1:0-27501 GCA_047611865.1 Chlamydiales bacterium | reverse complement strand
ATATATACCTCCCATTAAATGACTTACGCGAAAATGTATTATGGCATTTTTTATTGTTCATGTTTACCAAAAGTGTAAACCATGCTGGTGAATCAAAGTGTAAACTATGTTGGTGAACTGGACCGCATTAATCAACCACCGAGCTCACCGAGAACACAGAGAGGGGCTAAATTTTCATCCGGCGAATACCATTCTTCAACAACTTTACATTGAAGTTTATCCTGAGTTTCTCAAAGCGGCTCCAGAAACAGTTGAACGTACTTATGGAGATGGTGCCTACGATACAGAAGGTTGTTATGAAGCGAGTGATCAACACGGTTCGGCACTGATTGTTCCCCCTCAAAGAAATGCAATTTTTCATCAAAATGCTCCGCTACATATGCAAGCAAGAAATGATGCGTATTTATAAATTTTAGGGCTTGGTGGAGATGGAGATGCTCGTAAACTTTGGAAAAAATTAAAAGGTTATCACCGCCGTTCCCTTTCTGAAACTGCAATGTTTCGTTTTAAACAGTTGCTTGGTCGTTCCTTAACATCTAGAGGGATAGATAATCAAAAGGCGGAAACAAAAGCAAAATGCGAAGCTTTAAATGTGATGGAAAGACCAGGCATGCCAGAAGGAGAATGGCCAGTAGCTTAAATACCCTCCTCTGTGTCCTCTGTGATCTCGGTGGTGGAATAGTGCAACAAGGCCCTCCTTATTTACGAAATCTTATCATTCTGTTTATCAGAGCCTTAAATTAATATCGTATAATGGTGGGTAATAAAAGATAATCAATCACAAAGGAGAACCCCGTGACCCTACGCAAGATCATAACATTTACAATGGCTATCAGCTTTCTATTCTGCTCAAATGCCTTTTCTACAGAAAACAAAAAAGAACTTAATATTAACACACTCGAAAATATCCGCGTTGCCACCTTCCACAACCCAATCGAAAGAGCACAACAGATGCAAGCTGAAAAAGCCCGAAAAAAACGCGCTCAAAATCATCTCGCTGAGATAGAAAAAATCATTAAAAAAGCTGAAAATACCAGCGAATAATAGTAATATTATAATATTTCTAATAGATTCATGAGAAGAATTCGTCCCAGACCCAAGAGTTCTTCTCTTTTTTTTGTCCTTGAACACAAACAAACTTCAATCATTACTTCCAGTATGAGGTTTCGGCATTGATGCGAGGGAAATTTTGAGACTTTCCGAAACCACCAGAGGATGGATCAACACCTGACTTGAACGAAGAATTAAAAAAAGTCTTTTCATCAAGAAAACACCAGCAACTTCCTTGAAGAATTTGTGATGACACCCGATGGGAGCACTCAGACCCAAGCCATTATCCATACGCTGGAAAAATTGCAGGTTCTACAAAAATAACAAGACGACTCTAGAGTCAATGAAGAAAGTTCTCTTCCATGAATCCGTCGCAAGAAAAAATAATAAACAAATACTCTAAATGATCAACAGTTTTGCTGTTGTTCTTCTATTTGTTCATCAATAACAGTTTGAGCTCCTTCGAGCAGATAGGCAGCGAGGATGGGGTCTCCCTCATATGCCATGTCAATCTGCATTTTACCGTCTGGTGAAGGCTCTCCACAGGTGATGAGCACGTAACAACTATTGTCTTCGCCGAGCAGTTCTTTTACTTGACGTCGAGTTTCCGCACTCATGCCTTCTTCTTTAAAGTTTGCGTCAGATATCATGGACAAATGTCTATCCCTTTCTGTTAAAATCTTGTCGATTTATTTTCAAGAAAATGGAACGTATTTTACAAAACCATAAGGAGCTTTTTTATTAAAAGCTCCCTAGTTGGCTCACATTACAGAACCGTCCTATTTAATAACAATAGTCTTACTTAAGAAAAAAACAATTGTCAATTCCAATGAATTTGCATATACCAAACATGAACCACCTGTGAAACTATATTACGTGTATTTTACCAATGAAAAATTACCAGCCATACCTTGATTGGATTGATACTCAATACAACGAAATGTGCCAACTTGTAGAGACTTGGTCAAACATTAATTCCGGTTCGAAAAACCTAGACGGCCTGGCAACGATGCTTTCTACTATTGAAGAAAGCTTTCGTGTATTAGGCGGACACTCCGAAACTCTCATCCTCCATCCCAAAACAATTATCAACGAAGCAGGAAAAGAAGATAGCCTTCCTTTGGGAAAAGCCCTGTCAATTAAAAAGAATACAGGAGCCCCCATCCGCATTTTTCTTGGTGCTCACCTTGACACCGTTTTTCCTGTCGACAGCCCCTTTCAAACTTGTAGAATGCTTGACGAAGACACACTGCAAGGGCCTGGTGTTTCTGACATAAAAGGCGGTATCGTCATCATGTTCAAAATGCTGCAAGCTCTGGAGAGATCCCCATATGGGAAAAAAATTGACTGGGAAATACTTTTCAATCCCGACGAAGAGATTGGATCACACGGTTCCGAACCCTTGCTCCGTGAATGCGCCAAGCGTGCTGACATAGGGCTTGTTTTTGAACCCTCACTTCCTGACGGCACCCTGATATGCTCCCGCAAGGGATCTGGAGGCTTTGTTCTTGTGGTAAGAGGTAGATCTGCCCATGTGGGTAGAGAGTTTCATTTGGGCAGAAGTGCCATCGTCGCAATGGCCCCTTTTATCCATGAAATTGATGCCCTAAACGATCCCTCCCGTGGCATTATTGCAAATGTGGGTAAGGTCGAAGGAGGAGGGCCGACAAATATCGTACCATCCCTTGCAATCTGTCGATTTAATATCCGCGTTGATACTGTTGAAACAATGAATACTATAGAAAAGCACTTGGAATCCCTCGTAGAAAAATTAAACAAAGAGAGCAAGGAAGGAATTAGCTTTACCCTGCATGGTAAGTTCACCCGTGGACCAAAGCCTTTCAATGAAAGTACTCAATCCCTCTTTCAGGCTTTTGCCCAATGCGGCGAAAAGCTGGGAATGACTCTATCATGGCAATCCAGCGGTGGTGTTTGTGACGGCAACATCCTGGCTGCAGAGGGACTCCCAACAATCGATACTCTAGGCGTTCGCGGCGGAGGGATACATACTCACGAAGAATACGTGAAACTCCAAAGCTTAACAGAGCGCTGCCGACTGACAACTCTATTTTTGATGCAGCTTACATCCGGTGAAATCAACATGAGATTTTGCAAAGATCGATAATAATGAGGGACGGCAATGATCTTTATTAGACCTATTACTCATAAGGATTTTAAAAGCCTGCAAAGCCTCGCTCATGCAGCTAAGACAGGACTGACGAGCCTTCCAAAAGACAAAAGCTTGCTACAGGAAAAGATTGGGAAATCTGTAGAAGCCTTTGCATCTACTTCTCAAAAAAAGGGCGAGAGCCTCTACCTTTTTGTAATGGAAAATCCCAAAAAGGCCGAGATAATCGGCGTCTCTGGCATTATCTCGAAACGTAATCCCAAAACTCCTTTCACATCTTACACCTTAGAAGTCCAAAAGCAACACTGCCCAATCCTTAGTATAGAAAGAGAAATGCGTATACTAAAACCAAAAATATCCACACATCAGAGATCCGAAATCTGCAGCCTCTTTCTTATGCCACAACATCGCAAGGAAGGCTTGGGACAACTCCTCTCTCTTAGTCGCTTTCATTTTATAGCTTCTCATATGAAACGCTTTGAAAGTAATATCGTAGCAGAGCTGCGTGGTGTACAAGATCGAAACGGAAACAGTCCCTTATGGAATTCTCTAGGAAAGCACTTCGTCAACCTCGAATTCGCTGAAGCAGAGATCCTATATTCAAATGATATGAGCTTTGTTCAAGAGTTAATGTCCAAGTATCCCATCTACGTAGACCTCCTCCCAAAAAAAGCCCAGGAAGTCATTGGAAAACCTCATCAGGATACCTTGCCTGCAATGCGCCTTCTAGAAAAAGAAGGCTTTTGTTTTGAAAATGATGTAGATCCTTTCGATGGCGGCCCTTTTCTCAGGGCATTCACAAAACATATTCGCTCTATTAATAAAAGTCGTGTTCTCACTGTAGGAAAAATCCTTGTAAAAGCCCCCTCCACCAAAACGTATATCATCAGTAATCTGGACGTTGATTTCAGAGCCTGCTTTAGCCCTATTAGAATTTCAAAAAACCAATCTGTTACTCTATCTGTTGATGCAGCTAAAACTCTCCGAGTCAATGCTGGTGACCAGATCCGCTGTATACCGGCATATACTTAAGGAGTGTTCTATTAATGGGAAGTCTATACATAAACGGATCGTGGAAAAAAGCTCATGGAAAGCATTCCGTTTCTCTAAACCCCGCCAACGAAAAAGTTTTATGGAACGGAGAGTCTGCCACGAAAGATGATGTGGATCATGCAGTCATGAAAGCCTCTGCTGCTTTTGAAAGCTGGTCGTCACTCAGTCTTGAAAGGCGTATTGCCTACTTGGAATCTTTTCAAAAGATTCTGACAAGAAGAAAATCCTCTCTTGCTGAAACGGTATCTCAGGAAGTAGGTAAACCCCTCTGGGAATCTCTGACTGAAATCCAGGCAATGATTGGAAAAATCCCCATATCCATCGAAGCTTTTAAAGATCGCTGCCCTGAGAGTTCCTTCCCTGTAGGTCGTGCCCACGCCACAACTCGTCACAAAGCTCACGGTGTTGTCGCAGTCTTTGGGCCCTTTAACTTCCCTGCACACCTTCCTAACGGACATATCATCCCTGCTCTTCTAGCAGGCAACACCGTAGTCTTTAAACCCAGTGAACTCACTCCCCTCGTTGCGGAAGAAACTATTAAAATATGGGAAGAGGTGGGCTTACCCCCAGGAGTTCTCAATTTAATCCAAGGCTCTGTAGAATCAGGCAAAGCCCTTGTTGATCACCCGAAAGTGCGTGGAGTATTTTTTACTGGAAGTGCAAAAACAGGAAGGTCCCTCTCAGATAAACTTGGAAGATCTCCAGAAAAGATCCTAGCCCTCGAATTAGGAGGGAACAATCCCCTCGTAGTTTGGGATGTCGCTGATTATGCAGCTGCTGCATATCTCACAGTACAATCTGCCTTCATAACTACAGGTCAAAGATGCACCTGTGCACGACGTTTGATTATTTCTGCGGACTCATCGGGTGACAGCTTTATTGAAAGACTTATCGAAACTATCCATTCCATTAAACTAGGCCCCTATACAGATAAACCCGAACCCTTCATGGGTCCGATAATATCTGCGGCAAGCGCCACAAGACTACTAGAGCAGCAAAACACACTGCAAAGTAGGGGTGGAAAAAGCTTAATTGAGATGAGTCTGATAAAAAAACATACTGCTTTACTCTCCCCCGGACTTATCGATGTCTCCGATATTCAATATCTCCCTGATGAGGAAATATTTGGGCCCTTGCTACAAGTGATACGCGTCAAAGACTTTGATACAGCCATTCATGTAGCAAACGATACGGCTTACGGTCTATCCGCTGGTCTTCTTTGCGACAAAAAAGAACTCTTTGATCAATTCTACAAATATGTGAGAGCTGGGATCATAAACTGGAACACGCAAATAACCGGAGCCGTAGGAAAAGCGCCTTTTGGCGGTGTCGGTATCAGCGGCAACCACCGTCCAAGTGCCTATTATGCTGCTGACTACTGTTCCTACCCCGTAGCGTCCATGGTAAATGAAACCCTTTCCATGCCTGATATTAAGACTCCTGGAATTAGTTAAGCAGCCCTAATATAAAAGCTTAGATCCATTTACCCTCTCTCCAATTTCCCTAAAGTTTGTCTGTGAATGTCGATATCTTTTCCAGGGAAATATAAAAGCTGTGTAAATAATGGATCCAACAAAAAAAACACCTTCCTCATCCCCCTTCGATATCAGTAACTATCCGCTACCTGAGGAGACGAAAGATAAGTCTCTGAATGTTGAAGCACATACTATTACTTCCAAGTCTCTGGAGAGGTCTGAGAGTTCGTTAAATGAACGCAAAGTTTCTTGCCAAGTGGAAGCTGATACTCCTCTTTTGTCCAACACTCAAACTGCTGCAGAAAGTACTGGCATCTTTTCCTTTTCTTCCAAAGTCAGCTCACCTCAGATATCCTTAAAGGAAATATTAGCCAATCTAGACGAAACCTAATTCATACAAAAAAGTACCGGAGAAGGCACTGTAAAAATTTACAGCAATTCCCGGTGTTATTTTTAGACCTTGAAAAAGCTAAAAAATCCCCCTCTTTTCTATCGAGAAAGGGGGTGTTTTAAAATTATTTCCGCAGCAAATTTTTTGGTTTTAAAAATTTTTCTTTGAATACCTCAGAATCTATTGTGAGCCTCTTTTTGGTTTTTTTAAAGTGCCTTTTTTAATTTATAACACCTTTATTATCAACGTCAAAAACACCGGGAATTGCTGAAAATTTTACGTGCTTATTGACGAAAAAGAAGTGGCTATCGAAGAAGTCTTAGGCAAGACAAATTGGGAAGAAATTAGCTTAAGTAATGGGAGTATCTCAGAGAGTATGGAAGAAAAACTACTCGGAAATGCGAGTGAATGTGACAACGAAGAAGCCATAGACTAATGCAGGGAAAAACTCACAAGCCTTTATCCCGACTCTCCCCCTAAGCTACATTCTGCGGAGATACTCGCCCTAAAAATGTATTCAGATGAATTTGCTTCTCCAGGCTTTATGGACACTAACAATTTACTTAGGACAGGAACCCTTGAAATGAACAGTATGACTGAGATGACTGCTGACCCAAAAGAGACACTGATTGTCATGGCCTTAGCCAACTCAGCATTGAGTAAATTACCTCCACACAAACAGGATGTTAATCGGACAGCCTATTTATCCAAAATTGAAGTACATGAGCTCTACATTCCGGGTCAAACTGTTAAAGAACATGGTTTTACCAGTACATCTTCTAAGGGGCTATATGGTGGGCATTCCCCTGTACATTACAAAATCAGGTCTAAGAAGAGTCGTGATATTTCCATGATTTCGAATAATCCCGATGAAAATGAGTGCCTTTTCCGTCCTGGGAGTTCTTTCAAAGTTGCCGGTGTGGAAGAAGCGAACAATGGCACTCTCATCGTTACAATGGATGAAGAGTGAGGTGATCTCTTAATTTTCATTTTCCAGGATAATGCCAATCGGAAACTTCGTTTTATAAACGGGCAGAGCTTTGTAATCTTCTGGCGGGCTTTTCTTTTGGTCGTCCTCGTAACTATTCATGAGTTCTCGATGCAACTTTTCCCTTTCGTCCCTTTCTTTCTTACATTCTTTTCCTGGCATCTTTTCCTCCATCACGTAGAATCTCAATTATATATCGAAAGAATCTAGACAATACTTTAGGGGGGGGAAATCACACGTTTTCCGACAACTCCACTCCATAATGTACCCTTTCGATATTCTCAAAACGTCCTTCTCTGTATCTATCTATTAATCTGTCTACAAGAGCTATCGCTTTTGGGACACACAAGCCTGTTCCTACAACGGTAAATGCCTGCCCTAAAGCAATCTGATTATTACGACCTGCTTCGTCTTCGGGGGATGAGCTTGCAGCGCTCCACAGTATCGCCCCTAAGGATAAAACTGTTACCCCCACCCCAAACATCTTATCCGCTGTGCTCAAATTTCTACAGGGAGTGCAATAGCTTTGTCTAGGAGAAACGTAAGTACTCAAAAAAGGACTTTGGACAGGAGGCGCTACTCTTGTTGGAAACATCTACTACTCTCTTTTTCAAAGGTTTTGGAATAAATTTCCGACACTGTACAGCCCTATCTGCTTTTCCGCAAGGATGGAATAGCCCATTTTTGGAGGACAGTGCCGCACCGCTGGTGCTCCCTGTTGTTTTTTTGTCTTTAAACCCGGCCTTGCTCGCAAGCTCGCTACGACCGGGCCTACATAATACCGCACCTCTGGTGCTTCAGAGAAGAAAAAGCTTAATTATCATCCCCCCTCTTCTCCTCTTCCCTTCTCTTATCTTCCTTCTCTTATCTTCCTTCTCTTATCTTCCTTCGCGACCTTCCCGTCCTTCGCTGCCTTCGCGTTCCTCTTCTCTTTCTCCTCTCCCCCGACCATCCTTCACGATCTACGCTACTCAATTAAAAAAGTCTTTGGGTATTGCATTTCATAAGCTTATCGATTAGGTTACCTGGTCACTTGTCGTATAAATTTTTGACGCCCATGAAATGTACGTGCCCCTATACTATTATTGGATCAGGCCGAGTTGCAAAACACTTTGCCCACTATTTCGGCTTGCTCAACATCCCTTTTATGCAATGGAGCCGTGCGTCAGATCCAGAAGAAAAACAACTTGAAAATTCTGTTCGAAATAGCGAGTGCATTCTCGTTTTAATTAACGATGACGCCATCGAAAATTTTATCGATATGCACCCTTTCCTTAATGACAAACGCCTTGTACATTTTTCAGGAAACCTCTCAACAGAACTCGCCCACGGCGCACACCCTCTCATGACCTTCACCGAAAGCTTATACGACCTTGCCACCTATGATAGCGTCCCCTTCATATTAGACAATCCAGATTGGGAAACCAAAACCTTACTTCCTGGTTTAAAGAACGACTCTTTTTACATCCCAAAAGAACAAAAAGCCCTTTACCACTCTCTCTGTGTCATGAGTAACAACTTCACTTGTATGCTATGGGACAAATTCTTTTCTGAATTACACGAAAGTTTTAAACTTCCAAAAAATGTCGCATTCCCTTATCTAAAACAAACCATGAAAAATCTACAAAACCTCGACTGCTCTCCTCTAACAGGTCCTTTAGTTCGTGGTGACAATAAAACCATTCAGTCTAACCTTGCATCTCTACAAAATGATCCCTTTCAGGATATTTATGCAGCCTTTGTCAAGATGCGACAAAAGCCCCTAACTTAAGGACCGCAATGAACATTCAAGATTTCCAGAAAATGAAACTCCAAGGGGAAAAAATCTCGATGGTCACCTGCTACGACTACTGGTCAGCAAGGATAATTTCCCAAAGTGATGTCAACTGTATCCTTGTTGGTGACAGTCTATCTATGGTAATGCACGGTCACCCCAGTACTATTTCTGCGACAGTGGAAATGATGGCTCTCCATACAGAAGCTGTTGCTCGAGGTGCCGATAAAGCTTTTATCATCGGAGATCTCCCCTTCCTTTCCTATCGCAAGGGACTGTCAGAGAGTGTCGATGCTGTACATAAAATCATGCAATCGGGTGCCCATGCAATAAAACTCGAAGGTGCCATAGGCAATCTCTCCCTGATAGAACACCTAGTGGCTTCAGGGGTTCCTGTTATGGGACACCTAGGCTTAACGCCCCAATCCGTACATCAACTGGGTGGCTACCGTGTACAGGGTAAAGACGAAGATAGCGCTAAAAAAATCCTAAAACATGCTCAGGAACTGGAAAATGCCGGTTGCTTTGCACTAGTCTTAGAATGCGTCCCCAGTGACCTTGCCCAAGAAGTTACGGAGGCTTTGAACATCCCAACCATTGGCATAGGAGCAGGCGTGGAAGTCTCCGGACAGGTGCTCGTCCTGCATGACCTATTAGGTCTCAATACCGATTGTAAACCTAAATTTCTGAAAACATATTACAATGGTTCCGAACAGGTCCTTCACGCCCTCAACTCCTTCTCTCACGAAGTGAAGAATAAAATCTATCCTGCAAAAGAACATTGCTATTGATGGGGATTTCTATGGAACTTAAAACAATTCGAAGCCTGAAAGAATGGAAAAGCTTTCGACGCCTCCTAGCTCCTGAAATACAGGTTGGTTTCGTTGCCACTATGGGTAACCTCCACAAAGGTCACAGCAGTCTTATTGAAAAGTCCAAAAATGAAAACGACCTAACCGTCATAAGCCTCTATGTCAATCCCACTCAGTTTAACAATCCCGAGGACCTGACAAACTACCCGCGAACACTCGAAAGTGATCTACTCCTAGCCTATGAAGCTGGTGCTGACATCGTCCTGATTCCTGAATATTCCGAACTATATTTTGACGATTACAACTACAAGATTTGTGAAAAAAAAATAAGCGCTAATATGGAAGGAACACATCGAAAGGGTCATTTCGATGGAGTACTCACTGTTGTCATGAAATTTCTTATGCTTGTTCGACCAAACCGTGCCTACTTTGGGGAGAAAGACTACCAGCAACTTCAAGTCATAAAGGGGATGTCAGAGGCCTTCTTTCTGGACATCGACATTATCGGCTGTCCGACAGTTCGCGACGAAAAAGGCTTGGCTATGAGTTCTCGAAATAACCGTCTTAGTGAAGAGGAATACCAGCAAGCTCTGCACTTTCCGACTCTCCTCCATTCGAAGAACAATGTGGATGAAATTTCAGAAAGCTTATCGCTGAGAGGCCTCGAAGTCGAATATATCGAGGAAAGATACAACAGGCGCTTCGGAGCCGTAAAAGTTGGCCCCGTGCGCCTGATAGATAATATCCCCCTCCAAAAATGAAGGGTGCTTTTTTAGGCTGCCAAATAATTATAACTGTTAAAATCTATACCGAAACCCATTCTTAAAGTTGTTTCTGTATATATTTTACCCCCTTATTTACTCCCTCTACATAGTTCTTTACTTGAACTGATTCGATATTTATATTGCCCGTGACCCTGGAGATCCCCGTGCAAGCACTGATTCACGACCTTGAAGAAAATTTGGAAGGAGACGTCCGCTTTGATGCTATTTCCAAGCAAATTTACAGCGTAGATGCCTCTATTTTTGAAATTCAACCCATCGGAGTTGTTCTTCCCAAAACCGAGAAGGATGTCATCACAACGGTCAAAATTGCGGCCAAGCACAATATCCCCATCACTGCAAGAGGAGCTGGCACCGGATTAACCGGAGGCTGCATAGGAAAAGCCCTCATTGTTGATACCTCAAAATACCTCAGTAATATCCTCGAAATTAACTATGATGAAGAATTCGCCGTCTGCGAGCCAGGTGTCGTCCAGGATCAATTAAATCTTGCCCTTGCCGCCAAAGGCTACCGACTCGGTCCCGATACGTCTACCGGAAACAGAGCTACTATTGGGGGGATGATCGGCAACAACTCTGCAGGGGCCCATTCCCTCCGCTACGGTAAAATGGTCGACCACGTTGAAGCTGTGGGGTTGGTCCTCTCCAATGGAGACCTCATCAATTTCGAAGAAATCGATGAGGAAACCTGGGCAAATAAATGTCAGGAAAAAGGCCGCGAAGGAGAGATCTACTCACAAATCCGTGACACCATAAAAGAATACCGCCAGGATATTTTAGACAACTATCCCAAGATTCCTCGCCGCGTGTCAGGCTATAACCTTGATGAACTAGTCGATCGCAAATCCATAAACCTCGCAAAATTAATCACCGGATCAGAAGGCACTTTGGGAATCGCCACAAAGATACGTGTAAAGATCAGCAAAAAACCCCAATGCACGGCCCTTTGTGCCCTCCATTTTACCGACATCGTTGCTGCCCTGGATCTTGTTCCTAGCCTTTTAGAATATGATCCCTACGCCTTAGAAGTCATCGATGGAGAAGTCATCAAAATGGGATGTGTTTCTCCTAGCATGCGGGGAAGACTCGAATGGCTCTCCGGTGAGCCCGATGGGCTCCTCGTAATGGAGTTCGATGGCAACTCAAAAGAAGAGCTCGAAAAAAATATTTCCCGCTTCGAAAGCTGGGCCAGCCATAACAATGTCGGCTACAAAAGATCTTTCTTGCGAACAACAGCTGAACAGTCCCACGTTTGGGCTTTGCGAAAAGCAGGACTTGGCCTCCTAATGTCCCGTAGAACTTACAGCCGTGCCATCGCTTTTATCGAAGACCTGGCTGTTGCTCCCGAAAAAATTGGTGCCTTTATCCATAAGTTGCGCGAATACCTAAAAGAAAAGGGGATGTCTGCAGGCATGTATGGCCACGCAGGTCCTGGACTCGTCCATGTTCGACCCTATGTGAACCTCCGAGAGCCGCAAGAATTTGACAATATGATCACCATGATGAAAGAAGTTGCCGATATGGCCTTGGATTTCGGAGGAGCCCTCTCCGGCGAGCACGGTGATGGTCTCTTACGATCCTGGTTAAATGAACGGATGTTTGGCAAAAGGGTGATTGAGGCCTTTATACAGGTCAAGCAGGCCTTCGACCCTGACAAACGCATGAACCCAGGGAAAATCATTGCTCATTCTCCTCCCTCAGCCACGAATTTGCGTACAAATCCTGCACTTGAGCCAATAAACATCCCTACTTTTCTCGATTTTTCTCAAGAGGGTGGATTTGAGCTAGCTGTAGATATGTGTAATGGTAACGCCCAATGTCGCAAGCACAATGACCTTATGTGCCCCTCATTCCATGCCCACCACGACGAACGACACAGCACTCGAGCCCGTGCCCAAAGCCTTCGTAGTATCGTCAATGGGAGAGTCCCCAAGGAAGCCTTCACTAGCCACGAATTACATGATGTCCTGGACTATTGCCTGGAATGCAAGGGCTGCAAAACTGAATGTCCTTCCCAGGTAGATATGGCTAAAATGAAATCCGAATTCCTTTATCAATATCAAGAAAAGCATGGATATTCCTTTCGAACGAGCCTTTTTGGAAATATCGGTATAGTTAATCAATTGGGTTCTCTTCTGCCTTCTCTAGCTAACTTCATCAGTGGGACAAGAATTAGCAAAAAGATGATGGCCCTCATAGGTATTGCTCCCGAGCGCTCCTTGCCTGCTTTCTCTCATGAGCGATTTTCTTCTTGGCTCAGTAAGCAAAAGGAACAGGCTAAAAGCGATAAATCTGTTTTTCTCTTTGTTGACACATTCACTGAATTTAATTGTCCTGAAATTGGGCAAGCAGCCTACAAACTCCTTACGACTCTTGGCTACTACGTTATTACCCAACCTTGGCAGTGTTGCGGAAGACCGATGCTATCAAAGGGCATGCTAAAACAGGCTAAAGTCAAGGCTCAGAATCTGATTCAATCTCTACACGATCACGCTTCAAAAGGAATACCTATTATCGGGCTCGAGCCAAGCTGTATTCTAACGATAAAAGACGACCTCTACTCTCTTGTTCCGGAATCCAATGCTTTGGAAGTCAGCAAAGCCTGTATCACCATTGACGAATTCCTCGCCAAACTTATAGAAAAAGGTGAGTTTAAGCTCCCCTTCAATAAAAAAGAGCTTCACATACAAGTTCATACCCACTGCCACCAAAAATCTTTGGTAGGGAGCGCTCCGACATTAAAAGTTCTTCGGGCTGTGGAGAATTTCACTGTCAACGAAATTGATTCAGGCTGTTGCGGCCTCGCGGGTTCCTTTGGCTATGAGAAAGAGCACTACAAGTTTTCCATGAAAATTGGAGAGGACCGACTATTTCCTGCCATAAGAAAAAAGAATGAGAGTACACAAGTCATGGCTAACGGAATGTCTTGCCGTAGTCAGATTTCTCACGGTACACAAAGAAAAGCCAAGCACTTGGTAGAAATATTATTCGATGCTATAAATTAGAGTTACTAATGACTTTTCCTCCTTTTGAAAAACCCAATCCTCTTCACAGCCCTCCCTCTCCTCCTCAGGTAGAAGAAAATCCTAAGCCACTCACAGTTAAACCTCGGAATGTCAAGATACCCCCTCAAAGCATTGGTGACTACATTATGAAATGCTGCGGATTTCGTAAGCCTCCAAAAAGCACGTGGATCCAACTCCCCACTCGCCCCCCCCCCCCTGAGCCAATAGATCCTATCGAAAAATATGCTTCCGAGGCCGTAGATAAGATTATCAACCAAGCATTCCTCCAAGGATATGGACGCTTACCCTACCCTGAAGGAAGACTCGACACACCTCCAGTAAAAGTAATACGTCCATCTATAGATGACCGGTTGAATGAAGTAATTTCTAGCCCGACCTCTTCTGATAAAATAACTCACATAACTGCGGATAAGGCTACCCGCGGTCTCAATAAACTCATAAAAAAGCTCCCTTGTGACCTAACTGATGAAGATCTCGAAAGCCTCAAAGTCATCTTGAAAAACCCTGAAAAAGTCGTTATTTTACATCTTCAAAACAACCGCCTTTTAGACCCCTTTCAGTTTCTTACTATCTTAAACAAAACAAAGAATTTGTCTGCTATTGACCTTGCAATTTCACCTTCGATGCACAACTCTTGCCGCTGGGAGCTAAACGATCAAATCCTTGCTGAGACATGGGTTAATAACTGCCTCACCGTTCTCAAAAAAAACAGACACTCACCATTACTACACACCCTCAAAGTAAGTCATGCAGCTCCGGGCCCCCTACGATATCTTCTGGAACGACACCCTGACCTCCTCAGTCTAGATCTTATCCATTGCCCTGACATCCGCTCCAATGACTTCGAAGATTTAAGCGAAGTATGCAAAAATCTTAACAGCCTTCTTATACGTGGTGAGAATAATGACGCCGGAAAAGGCATTGCTTGCCTCATTGCCAATAATCCTGAATTGGATACCTTAAAGATTGCCAACTTAAAGGGCTTTTCTAAGAAAGAGCTTATTATGATTGCAAAGTCTACTTCAGACTTAAAAAAAATGAAAATATACGGAACAGATAATATCCATCCCAAAGTACTTGCCACTTTCAGGGATAATAACCCCGGTCTTCAAATCCGTATCACTATGAAATATAAAGACCGGCGCTGCCTCAGCTTATTTCAAGCTATGGATGAGGATCCTTTTGAATAGGAGTTATAACGCATTGGTCTTTTGCATAAGGGGGTTCGTTTGCTTTATGAAGGCTCCAAGGCTGTTTTTATCAAAACCCTTATATCCCTCCTTACACTCCAATATCTCTAAGTGACTGCCAATCACCCCATTTCCTAAAAACTCTTCAGCCTGTGGGCTGGAAATATGCGCATTTTGTACCAATACCTGCACTCTTTTGGGATCCACCCCCCATATCTCTCCTTTCGTCCACCCTTGCTTAAATCGTTCTGATTCATGAAGAGGCTCGAGCATACATATACCTGTTTTATGAGAGTTTTTCCAAACCTTCTCGTTGGATATCCAGGCAACCTGACGATGCATACCTGCCTGGAGTAATGACTCTCCATGAAGGGCACACCACAAACCAATAGGACCCAGCGGCTCCAATTCAGGGAGTGGGTGATGAGAAAATGCTGTATCTATTTCACCCGGTATCAGATCCACCTCCAGTAAAACTTCCAGACCTGCATTACTATTTTCCATCACTTGTGCTCCCCACCCAGCTTCTGCACCTGCATATATTTTCTCTCTGCAGTGAAAGCCAAGAGTCTCAAATAATCTGACGAACATTGTAAAGTGTTTTCGCGAGCTTCTGAAAACATGACATAAGTGATTAGCCCATCCCAAGCCCTGACTATTCTGTCGACTAAATTGCAGTTGACCTGCTGTATTTCTTGACTGCCAATATTTCCTTTCACAATCCAAAACCATCCAAGCAGCTGTATCCAAGCCAACAACGGAAATAATCTGTTCTGCAAGCTCTATGGTAATATGCAAGGCCTCACTATCATCTGAACGATCTCGTGGACGACTTTGCCACTTTTCAATACCTTTCAGGTAATCCAGGATATAACTTGGTTCATGATGCGAAGGTTCCATAGACCTAGTCCCTCTTCTCTCAACTACCCATAGGGATACACCATTTTCTTCTGAAACGCAGCTCCGTCGATACTCACTCAAAGGTATCCCTTCTATATTTGCGGTGACATTATGAGACATCAAAAAATCTGAGATATTATCCACTTTAAGCGTAACACCTGCTGTAGGTTGTTCGTATTCATCTCGAACAACTACACTCGGAAGTCTAGCAGTCGGATGGGTAAACACTCGGTAAGCGGAGGTCGCTGCTTCCTGCTCAAAACCACATTTTTCCAGATCCCTTTCTATGCTTGCTGCAAAATCAACAACAAAATGATCTACCCAATAAAACAAACTGCTGCTTGTTCGCTCAAGGAAGCTTTCGTTAAGATGATAAATCACCGGGTTAGCACTATAACATTCTTGAAGGATGTCTATTAGAAACTTATGAGCATCAGAATGACACTCCCAATGAAAACCCGTGTTTACTCCCATCTCCACCTCCAATTGCCGTAAAATGAATACAATTCATTGTAACATGAACATTATTTTAAAGTGGGAAGGATGGACCAAAAAAAACGACCTGGAAAAGATTATAATATTTATTTTTCATCTTATTTATCCTGTTCATCCTGCCAACAGAAAAAAAAAGAATCAAAAAAGTTTACTTATCTATTTATTTATAAACAACTTGGGTATCTAATGGGAATTTTATAGGTCATAAAATGAACTGGATGGACCGTAATATCAAGCATGAAATTTACGCCCATCCAGATAAGAATCTTGAGGTTTAGTTCTGCAACAAAGCATCCATATGCTCTATCTGCACCATCTCCCCATTTTCAATCAGGAAGACCTCTTCAGGAGTAATTCTATCACATAAACGTCTTAGGCTTTCACCCTTAATAATTATGAGGCTAACCTCCCTCATAGAAGCGAGCATGCTAACAAACTTCTCATCGAGTTGTTTATCACAGACATACAGAATTAGCTCAAACTCACTACTTCTTGAAAGCTTACAGATACTCTCAAAAATCAAAGGTGTAAGGCCTTCATTGCACTTAAGTCCCAAAACTCGATAGCGACGATCCTGCAAAATTTCCTGAACTGCATGAAGGTGATCCTCTTCATAGACTTTATTAACCACATCGTATTCAAGCAAACGTTGAGCAATTTGCGTTTTAGTCACGTGTACGCAACCCATATGCTCAATTGCCACTCCAGCAGCAATATTAGCAAGCTGAGCTGCATCCGAAATACTCAGGTCGCTAGCAAAAGCACATGCCAGCATAGCAAGGACTGTGTCTCCAGCTCCAGTAACATCATTAACTTCCTTGACCTTAACAGGGAAATCACTGTGATATCCACTATCGCGATGAAAAACACTGATCCCATTTTCAGATTTCGTAATAAGCAGAATTTCAGCAGCGGAATCTTCAAATATTTTTGCAGCTACTTCTTCCAGAGATGCCTGAGACCCCAAACGAGCAGCTATCCGTGCTTCCGCCAGGTTAGGCTTTAGTACCGTCACACCCATATATTTGGCAAAACTAGTACCTTTTGGATCGACAATAACAGGAATTGAACGCTCTCTTGCGGCTTCTATAAAAGCTTTCAATAAAACAGGCGTCAGAAAACCCTTACCGTAATCGGATATGGCAACGACTTTTACATCTTCGAGAAGATTTGGGATATGCTCAATTAAAAGTTGCTCGAAACTCTGTGTAAGAGGGGTTATCTTCTCATAATCCACTCGAACAATTTGCTGCGTCCCAGCAATCACTCGCTTCTTTAATGGAGTCTGATAACCCTCTTCTTCTACGATTCCACCCGTATTCACTTTGTAATTTACAAGCTGTTCTTTCAGCTCTCTACCAGCTAAATCACCACCGACACGCCCAACTGCTATAACTTCCATCCCCAAGGCCACGAGGCTTAAAGCTACATTTCCAGCCCCGCCTGGTCGGGATTTCTCTTCTGAAACATGAAGGACCGGAACAGGAGCTTCAGGAGAAATCCTTGTAACATTACCGAGTGTGTAAGTATCAAGTATCAGATCTCCGATCACCAGAGCCTTCCCTGACCCCAGTCGACTGAAAGGTTTTGCCAACTTTACCATCGTGTTCCCTTGAGTAAGTAGTTTTGAACATAATCAGCAACAGAATCTTCCAAAGGAAGAGTTGTTGCAGCAGCCTCACTTAAACTGATGCTGAATTTATTCATATCCGCACAGGTGTAGTTCTGATATTTCCCTCGTAAAGTCTCGGGCATATCGATATATTCAACTTTTGCGTCAGGCTTTTTTAACGCTTTAATAACCGCTTTCGCGAGAGAGTTCCACCTTGATGCTTTTCCAGAACCTACATTGAATATCCCTGACACATCATTTTCCAAGAACTTACAAGTTATTCTCACAGCATCTTTTACATAAATGAAATCTCTGACCTGGTCACCATCGCCATACTTCCCCGGTTCCGATGACTTAAACAACTTAATCAAGCCGTGGTGCAAAGTATCAGGAACCATCCTTGTTACGGCAGAAGCCATGTGTGCTTTATGATACTCGTTAGGGCCAAAGACATTAAAATACTTCAAGCCTACCACACTACCAAGAACTCCCTGCTGCAGAGCCCACAAGTCAAACATGTGCTTGGAATAACCATACATATTCAAAGGTTGTAAGCTCTCCAACCTATCATGGTCATCACAAAACCCCAGGCTACCATCACCGTATGTCGCCGCTGAGGATGCGTAAATGAAACGATGCCCATACTTTAGGGCATATTCAGCCAAATCAACGGAATAGCGGTAATTATTCTCAAGCAGATAGCTTGCATCTTTTTCTGTAGTGTCAGAACAGGCTCCCAGGTGGACAAAAGCTTCAATTTCAGAATCCCTTCCCTTTAGCCACTGGAGCAACTGATCCTTTGGGATAAACTCTCCAAATTTTTTACCTACCAGGTTCTTCCATTTTTCTGTTTTCCCAAGCTCATCAACAACTACAATATTTTTAGTCATTCCCCTATCATTGAGATAGCGGATGACTCCTGACCCGATAAATCCCGCTCCGCCAGTAACAACAATTAACTTGTCATCGTATAGCTTCATCATACTCCCAATTTTTTGAATCGTATCGTGAAAAGAACTAGGATAACCTAGGGAAGCTGTTCTTTGGAAGGTTTTTCCACATAAAAAAAACCGGTCCTAGCGCTAGAACGCTACGACCAGGGGGATGAGGTTTTCCCAGAAAATCGATCTATCCACGGGGGTAGGTAGAATCGATAAAAATCTTTATAGTTCTCTTACTTAAAAGAGAGAATCTTCTTTAATAATAAGGCTATTCACCAAGTTCTTTGTGGCTACTTTTGCTTTAGACGCTCCTTCAATGGAGGTCCTTGAAGCTCCTAAATATTTTCTTTAACTGCATCTAATGGCTAGGTATTCCTACTTGATTCCAGTGCGCTACCGATTTTACTTTGCAAGTCTCCAAGGGCATTCTTGGTAGGACTATCGTCGGCTGCCTTTAAAAATAAATCGTTTACCTTGCTTCGTAAGTCTGTAAGAATAGTTGTTACAGCTTTTGAATTTGCTAAATTTGAATCACCACCAAAAGAATTAACCACTTTGTTAGCTTTTCCAATAAAAGCCTTTGACTTTTGAAATTCCTGCGCGCCTTTCACATCCATTCTCTGAATAACTGAGACTTCCTTTGCCTTAATTTCCTTTGGCTCTCTGGGTATACTAAGCATTTTATTAATTGTAGCATTAGAAGAGATCATATTAGATTCGGATATTTCCATTACTCGCCCCCAGAAATCAGAAGGTCATTGTTTAAGTGAATTTTATAAACGCTGCTCACAACCTTCACTATAAAATTATAATATCATTTAAATAATATCAATTCATTTTTTTATTAATTAAATTAATTAAAACACAAGACCTCTCACAACAAATACTTATACAAGCGAATATTATTTATATTAGTCCGAAGCGAAACAGGCAAAATACAAGCCGGTATCTACTACACCAGAACTACCGCAGTTATTAATCTCACCTAAAGAGCTGTAGATACGCCACTTGCATTATTGAGGCGCTCCGCTTCGTAATTAATTATTTTGCATGAAATACTAAATACCATTGTTTTATACATGCGTCGTAGTTACCTATTAATGATCTTTTTAGTAATTACCCCCTTGCCCATTAACTCCCCTAATACCTGTCGGATGAGGTGGCTATCTTCAAGTACTATCTCTTTAGTTGTACCGAAAAGACTTCAATAGCTGGTTTTGGTAAATTATATCTCACTCCAATGAAATAAAAAGTCTCTATAACTGTCAGTATTGAGTAATATTGAAGTATAAAAATGAACTAGACTTAAAAATATAATGTAGCTGTTTTAATTGTCATCTCACAAGATCATAAAATGATAGGGTAGCCCTAGCCAGTGTTTATGACATATCGAAACGACTTGACGTTGCTGGCATTGTCTCCGCGTCTACAACGCAACAAGACCAAACGACTTTAATTTTGATACCAACTACCCTTTTCTCGTTTTAGGAAGTTGATTTGATAGATTTTTAATTCCTCCGGGAGCTTTGTTCTTAAGCCACCACAACAGAAAAATGCAGAACCGGAACCTGTCATCATTACAGACTGAAAGCCGGCAGAAAGAAGACTCTTTTTCAGTTCGCCCAAGCTTGGCAACTCTAAAAATGCAGGCTTCTCAAGATCATTAACATATTGAGGGCTTGTAGAAGAAAAAGAAGACAGGATCTCTTCAGCTTGCCGACCGTCAATAGTAGAAATATCCAATCTCTTGAAAATACCCGGGGTTGCGAGCCCTGTAGACGGCTTCACAACGTACATCGGTCCCTTTGGTCCGCTATCCAATGAAATTGACTCTACCTGCTCCCCACGGCCTGTGCAATACGCTGTTCCACTAGACAGAAAAAAGGGTACGTCGGAACCTATTTCACCTGACCATTTCAACAAGTCTTTTTCAGCGACAGGAAATCCACACAAGTCATTCATTGCCCAGAGTGTCGTGGCTGCATTACCACTTCCTCCGCCAAGTCCAGCTTGCCAGGGAATTTTCTTATCAAGATGTGCTTTGATATAAATATTAAGACCCGTCTTCTGACGGAAAAGCTTAGAAGCTTTAAGAATGAGATTAGATGAATCCGTAGGTAAAGCGGGATCCTCACAAGTGAGGATATCCCGCTCCGTAAGCTCAAAAGATATCGAGTCACCCAAGTCAATTGCTTGCATTAAAGTCGCAACTTCATGAAAACCATCATCTCGACGACCCAATACGCGAAAAAAAAGGTTGATTTTAGCAGGTGAAAAGTATGTTCTCACTCAAGCCTCAACTTCAATTACGCGTTTTCTTCTTCAGCAGCAGCTTCTTCTTCAGCAGCAGCTTCTTCAGCAGCAGCCGCTTCTTCAGCATTAACTTCAGCTTCTTCAGCTTCGAGTTCTTCTTCCATCAAGTCAGGGGCACCTTCTGCTAGAACTTTCAACTTAAGAATAGCATTTACGCCTTCCTTTAGCTTAAGTTCTATAGAGTGTACTCCAATAGCCTTAATAGGATGCTTCAGGTTTACAGCACGTCTATCTACTTCAATTCCAGACTCTGCAAGCAGACTCAGGATTTCTGTAGCTGTAACGGACCCGTACATGTGCCCGTCTGGATCCACTTTAACAGTAGTAGAAAGTATTATACCTTCAACATGTGAAGCCTGTGTTTCCGCTTCACTACGGTCTACTGCAGCTTGTTTAGCACGTTCTCCTTGAAGTCGCGCTTGACTCTTGATAGTGTTAAGATCTGCAAAGAGAGCTTTTTTCTGCGGTATCAGAAAGTTTCTAGCAAAGCCAGGCTTTACGGATACGAGATCGCCAGCACGTCCCAGATTATTAACATCTTCTAGTAACAATAGTTCTGTTGCCATAATTCACTTGTCTCCTATTAATCGTCTGCGACAAATGGCAACAGCGCCATGTATCTTGCTTTTTTAATTGCTGAGGCGAGAAGTCTCTGGTGGTGTGCAGATACTCCAGTAATACGACGTGGAAGGATCTTGCCTCGCTCAGTGATGAACTTCAGCATTGTATCTACGTCTTTGTAGTCGATATCTTTGATACCAGCTGAAGTAAAAGGACAGCGCTTTCTCTTCTTGAAATCAGAAAAACGACGTCTTGTGGGCCTACTACTAGTAGTTGAATTCGGCATGCTTTTTCTCCTTAGTTCTCAAGAGGTTTAAATACGATGGTTTCTACTACCTCTTCAGTTTCCAGAGTCATGAAACGAATAAGGTCTTCATGAAGGTGATACTCTTGCCACATCTCTGATATAAAAGAAGGCTTAACGGAGAAGTATACTACATAGTAATATCCTTCGCGCTGTTTTTTGATTTCATAGGCTAGTCTACGACGACCCTGTTCATGTACCTTATGAACTTCGCCACCTCTTTCAGTGATTCCGTTAGAGATCTTTTCGAAAGCCTTGCGACGGGCATCATCACTCAGTGCAGCACTGATGACATACATACCCTCATATAGGTTCACAGTCTCAATTGTCATACTTTATCTTCCTCATTTTGGGGAATTGGGTTTACTCCATTTTTACTTTGCGGGCATTTTGGATTTCTGGTGGCATTAGCGTCATTCATGACAACTTCTATGTCTTCATCCAACCAATGATCCACTACGCCCACAGCCTTCTCTACAAAGAGATCCAGCTGATCTTCTTCACTCCTCGAAAACCTTCCCAGCACATGATCCGAAAGATCTTTGCTTCTATCGGTACCAACTCCCATTTTCAGGCGGGCGTACTGCGTTGTTCCCAGGCAGGACTGAAGACTCTTATGGCCATTATGACCTCCGGAGCTTCCCCGCTCGCGCAAACGCATGCGTTCAAAGTCGAGCGAGATATCATCACTTATTACTATCAATTGTTCAGGGCTGATCTTAAAATAATCGCAGTACTTCCTGACGGATCTACCGCTTTCATTCATATAGGTCATAGGCATAAGTAAGTGGACGTTAACTTTCCTTACCTGTCCCTTTGCAATTGTTCCCAGAAAACGACTGTCAGGCTTTAATGCCAAGCCGCACTTTCTGGCAAAGGCTTCAACAACAAGAAAACCGATGTTGTGGCGTGTCATCTCGTACGCTCTTCCAGGGTTTCCCAGTCCTACTATCAGCCTCTGTTCCATGAGTTCGTCACCCTGAATTAACGCTTCGCTATAACCGCAACAATATTATCGAGGCTCATCATTGGACGAATAGTCTCGGGGATATCGATCGCAGTCAATTTTCTTTTATTAGCCATTGCCATATCACTGACATCGAAAGTAAATTCACTAGGGATGTCTTTAGGTAAGCATCTGACAGGAAGGTGTCGGATAACCATTCTAAGAACTCCACCAAGTTTTACCCCAGGACACTCAGCAGCGCCGATTGGCTCTAGAGGGACTTTGACATTTACTTTTACATCATCAATCAACTTAACAAAGTCAAGATGCAAGATATTGTATGTTGTAGGGTGATAATCAATCCCTTTAACAATAGCCTGGTATTCTTTTCCTTCTTCGTTTTTCAAAGTGAAAATCGTAGTAGGTAAATGCCCCGGCTTCATAGCACGGGAAATCGCAGCAAATTCAGCACCGATAACTTCAATATTGTCACCAGGCTTACCTTCGGCATACACAATAGATGGAATATTTCCATTACGGCGCATAATGTTGGTTTCGCCCTTACTGGCCGCAGCCCTTTTTTTAATGTTTAGTTTCATGTATTCTCCAAAAAAACACTTGGTCTGTTTACACAAGAGGGTGACATATTACCCCCAAAGAAATTTACACTCAATCTTTATTGGCAAATATTCCCTGCGTCTAACGGGAGAAATTATAGCAAAAGACCTAATTCATCTCCAGCTAATTTTCAAAACTTTATGATGGAAATACAGAGAGTCAAAGTGTTATTTTAATTCTCAAAGGCTGAGGCATAAATAAAAAAAACTCCCCCTTTGCACTTTCCGTTAATAATTCTTTGAATGTGCTTTCCAGAGCACTCTCAAAAGAATTCACCAGAGAGAACATGGGGGAGGTCTAAAAATTTTCTTTATGCAGACTTTTCCTTACACCTTTTCCAATTCACCAGTGGTGAAGAGGCTGGATATAGATTCATCCTGCATAATCCGGTCTACAACTTTACCAAGAAGGCTAGCGATAGACACCGTTTCAATTTTCGGGTGCACTAACTCGTCACTTCCGGGAATAGTATTGCTAATCCAGAGCTTTTCAATAGAACTCTCCTCAAGCTTCCGAATAGCACCACCTATAAGCAATCCATGAGTTACCACTGCATAGATTTTTTTAGCGCCAGCCAATCGGCATACCTCAGCAGCCATCATCATAGTCCCGCCCGTACTGCACATATCATCAACGAGAAGAACATTATGACCCTCTACCTCTCCTATCAGGTCGGCGGGGACTACCGTGTCGGCATTTAAACGCATTTTATCTACTATGGCAAAACCTGCCCCTAGGTCAGCTGCAAAAACTCTTGCTAGCTTAATACTGCCCAGATCTGGTGAAACCACTACAAGATTGTCCTGAACCGTATCCTGTATAGCAGGAACCAGCTCAACACGAGCGTAGAGATTATCTACTGGTATATCAAAAAAACCTTGAACCTGACTTGTATGAAGATCCATTGTCAGCACTCGAGTAGCCCCTGCTTTCTCCAAGAGGTTAGTCACAAGCTTGGCTGTGATAGGAACACGGGACTGATCTTTGCGGTCCTGTCTGCAGTAGCCAAAATAGGGAATAACTGCGACAATGCTACGCGCTGAAGCACGTTTTAGCGCATCGATCATAATGAGCAATTCCATAAGATAAAAATTAGGCTTTACTGCAATAGACTGGACGACAAAAACATCTCTGCCGCGCACATTTTCGAGAATTTGAACAAATATTTCTTCGTCAGGAAATGTTTCTAATTTTACTTTTCCAAGTGGAATTCGAAGAAACTGAGCCATTTGGCTCGCCAGAACAGGGTGTGAAGACCCTGAGAATAACTTATAGCGACTCTCCCCTTCCATCATCGCGCATCCTTAGATGTGTTGATAAAATTGGGGTGGCAGGATTCGAACCTGCGCATGACGATACCAAAAACCGTTGCCTTACCACTTGGCGACACCCCATCAAAGCTTTCCGCTCATCAAAAGAAGGCAACATCGTAACTCCCTTGAGATTTATTTGCAAGCATCAACCATGCGGTTTTTTCATTTATCTTGCTCCGTTCCAGTAGACCTAAATTACAGCCTCATTTATGGAGTAATTTTCAGAAACTATGTCATTGATAATCAGATAAAAAGGTACAAACTCATATTAAAACTATTTATTGTCAAATAGTTTGTTTTTTAAACTGTTTTTGTATTATAATACTATTGAGGGTCTTCCCTTTGTGTTTTTTATTCAACTACAAGAGGCTTTATTCAAATGGCCACCATCCCCCCTTCTTCATCCTCCCTCCCTGGAGGGCAGCAAATCAACCCCGCTCGTGGACCCTTAGATTCTGTTAGCGATGAAACGATCTCTCTTGAAGAATTCCAAGGACTCTCTGAAGAAGAGCAATCTGCCGAAATACACCGTTTACGTTCACCAATGATGGACGAAGGGCAAAAAGCTGTGAATGCCCCGTTTCCTCTAGATGAAACAGAAAAGACTGTCCTTGAAAGTGATCCGTGTATACTCCGAATCAAAAAAAACATCCAAGAAGAGCAACGCTTAACTCAATCAGGATCTGCCGTAGACCCTTTTCACTCCAATGTGGAGGTGGAGGTGGTGCGATCCCGCGACAGTGACAGCGATGGAAATGTTCAAATTAAGATTGGAAGCCCCCCTTCTGGTGAGGACAATACACAAGTGGTGATTCAGAGCATCGGAGATTCGAATCATTCCGATTCAACAGGTGCTTCCTTTGACTTGGAAAAAACCCACCCATCAATGGAATTAGAACCCGCTGGTAATGACGCCTCGATGGACGTACAAAAAGTTGACGACCCTAATAACATCTCAGACGACGGTAACAAGATCTGGTTATCCGAAAACACCTGGGTCAGATACAACAATGAAGACCATTCATGGTCACTTGAAACTGTTCTACAACACCCTGGAATACCTTGGGATTGCAAAAGAGACGATGAGGGAAACATCACTGGATATAATAAAAACCCCAGAAAAGTCCATATGACTATACAGATGCAAAAGGGCGACTCAAAAGAACTAGGGGGTAAAGGCTGCGTAGGTATGATTCTTAAATTAAAAAGCTTCCACAACATCTATAAAAGCCCTAAGGCCTGGATTAATGCCCTTGCAGACAATCAATCTTACGGGATTTACGTCGGCGGAGGTGGCACCTTCAGAATCTTCGAGGTTGGTGTCACGGATCTCAGCGAAAAAAGCTCAAACCTCCTCGGAGGACAATTCAGAGACCTTTGCGGAGGAAAGGATTGGAACGCCACCTTACTCGAAGGTGCCCACCAGGGGAATTTTGAGTATACCTTTCGCCCAAATAAAATGATTCAAGATCACCTGCTTCCCAGTGGACTAAACCTCATAAAACGGAAAGCACAAAATGATTTCTGCAAATCCCTAGAAGAAATATTCAAACAAGAAATTAATCAAATTCATGATAAAAATATTCTTGAATACGCGTTAGGAAAAGCCTCAAGCGAAGCGGATCAAAAGCAACGAGACGATGTTAAGAAAGGGTTAGAGGATCTCTCAGGAAAAAAAATAGAAACACTTCAAAATGAGGTAAGCTCATCAAGCGACCCCAGAAAGGCCATTCTAGATAAAGACACTAAAAGTGCTTTCATGCGACCCATCCATCATTTTACCAATGAAAGAAACAATAAGGTGATGGATAGAATGATGTTTCTCATCAATAATGGACTTCAGAACCAAGCTCAAACACAACAGCCTCCTAAAGACAACTCTGAGCAAAAGCCCGATGGGGAGACCCCCTCCTTAACAACTGAAAATGCTGATGATTCCCCTCCCCCTCCAAGCAGATTGGATGACGACAAGATTTGGCCTTAAAATTTGCATCCTCTTGACATTTCTTTAAATCGCCATTAATGAACTTCTTCATCAACACGACTTATTACTGTCGACAAGGCTTCTGATTGAGATAGCGCTCTTGAAAACAGCTGTGCAATGTCTTCACGGCATAACCAGTTGCTAAAGGACAACTCTCTAAGATCTTCTCTGACTCTCTCCCTATCGATCGGATGCTGTACAATATGTGCCCTCGCGATATTAAGAATATCGTCGTTCCTCTCTTGCAACACCAGACTACCATAGGTACTTGCTGTACGGAAAAACATTGGTGCCATTGAAGGTGGCGGAAGATTCACATCTGTAGAACCTGAAGCTATTATCCCAGTCATAGTATTATCCTAATTTTATAATTTATGTTCAGACGAGAGCTTTATTTTAGGTCAAAAATTGCCACAAGTGACACTAGCACTTCTCACATTTAGAAAACTAAGAAAATCTCCAGTGGCGTTGTTGCATAAAAAATGCGTCTACAATAGGCTTATAATTAACACTTTACCACCGATATCACAGAGGGCGCAGAGAAAATAAAAAATCACAGATCAGTTGATAGCATATTCTGAGAGACTTTATGCATTTTTCTATCTCTCTGTGTTCTCGGTGCTCTCTGTGGTTAAAAAATGATTGTAAACGTATTAAGTTATGCAACAACGCCATCTCCAGTAAGATACTTCAGAAAATTTACATTCGATTAATCTGGCTTTAATTTAGCCTTAATAAATATGTAGTACAATTAGGGGCATAAACAGAAGGAGATATCCCCCCAGACCCCATATCTCCAAATTCATTCAGCGGTGGTTTTTACCGGATAAGGACTTAAAAGTTAG
>JBLFWS010000028.1:0-27502 GCA_047611865.1 Chlamydiales bacterium | reverse complement strand
AAGGAGCCATATTTAAGGGGTATAAGTCCTATGATGTACAAGATATCATTTTTCAGTCCAACAACACTCGCTTCCTAATTGCCCGATGGAAATTATCTGATGGCACCTATATATGCGGTGAACTTCCGAAAGGCATCCATGGGCATTATGGTCCTGAGTTGATCACCTATATCCTTAACGATTATTATGCCTGCCGTGTTACAGAGCCTCTTTTACTTGAAAAACTGCATCAGCAAGGGGGGTTGATTTCAGAAGGACAATTAAATAACATCCTGATACATGGGAAAGATTCCTTTCACGAAGAAAAAGATGAGCTACAGCTTGCTGGAATAATTGAGAATGACCTACAAAAAGAAGCAAGAATTACTTAGAGTGCTTGAAAGGCCCGATACTCCTCTTCACAACAATAGTAGCGAGACGGATGCGCGATCAGCAGTCACAAAGCGCAAAGTATCTGGTGGCACTCGCAACGATAAGGGGAGAGATGCTAGAGATACATTTTTAAGCTTGAAACAGACATGTCGTAAGCTCGGTGTTAATTTCATACTATTTCTTAAAGACAGGATAAGCGAAGCACTTGAAATCCCGAGGTTGGCAGATTTGATTTTACAGAAATCTGAAGCGCCCAAAGTACTTCCCTAAATTTAATATATCCCACTTACCTCAGCTTTATGAGCAGTTGCCATTTAACCCTTACTTTAATTCAAAATACGATAATACAAGGAGTCTTAATCATGACCGTTAACCCTAATCTCCCCCCCTGCGCCATTTGCTTTGAACCCTTAGGCAATGGTGACGAGGTCCACGAAAACCCCTGTCATCACCGTTTTCATGCAATTTGCGCTGCTGCATGGAGAGAAAGAAACCAAACCTGTGCCACTTGCCGGGCCGATGTACTCACAGGTCTCCACCAAGTACAGCAAGATCCCAACATCCAAAGAATCGTCCAAGATGTACTCCAGCCAATCCTTGGTGAGGAAGCTCAAGAGCAGAATGCTCCTGAAAATGGTCTCCGTCTGTTAAATGACCGGCCTGAGGGCAGATATCAAGGAAGAAACTTAGTTCAAGCTTGGGCAGGAATCCCAAACGACTACATGAACTAATATGAAGCCCTGGTTCCCGTTAAAGTCGATTTACAGAGGTGAACTTTCACCTCTTTTTTACTCCCCTTCTAGCCACCCTGCTTCTTCAGATAACATTGATGGTAGCCTTCCGCTTTATAGAACTCAGAAGCCTCCGCTATCTCTGTAATCACCTCTGCGCCAAAATGTTTGCTATTATTCAAGTCTGAAACTGATTTCCTGGCAGCCAACGCCTGCTCAGTATTGTGGTAGAAGATCACAGAGCGATATTGTGTTCCTACATCAGGACCCTGACGATTCAACGTTGTAGGGTTATGTATCCTCCAGAAAAGCTCAAGCAGCTCATCATAAGAGACCTCTGAAGGTTCATAATCCAATTGCAAAACTTCTGCGTGTCCAGTCGTTCCTGTACACACAGCCTGATAATCAGGCATATCCAAATCTCCGCCCATATAACCCACCACTGTGGTTATAACCCCCTTAACTTTACTGAATTCGAGTTCTACACCCCAAAAACACCCTGCTCCAAAAGTCGCTAACATCTCCATTCCTTTCTTTGTATTTCTATCGACAAAATTTACCTATAATATTTTTTTTGTTATAATAAGCTTTAGCGGGCCACACCATGCTATAAGAAACATATTTATTCACTTAAGTCACTGACTACTTACGGTTAGGATATGACAAGCAAAGAAATAGGCCCCAAAACATCAGAGTCGTTGGATGACTCCATTATTAACAAAATGAATCACGACTTGAGGATTCCCCTCAATGTGATTCTTGGCTACACTGATATTATTTTAAATTCAGAGCTCTCCGATGAACAACGCTTAGAACTAGAGACCGTTAGCTCTTCTGCCCATTCACTCCTCGCTACACTTAATAACTTCGTGAGTTTATTT
The DNA here is from genome assembly GCA_047611865.1 of Chlamydiales bacterium. Taxonomy (GTDB): domain Bacteria; phylum Chlamydiota; class Chlamydiia; order Chlamydiales; family JBDQID01; genus JBLFWS01. The sequence goes on along the minus strand of JBLFWS010000028.1, from coordinate 25,518 downwards.
CAACTCGATTCACAAACAGTTCCTTTACAAAATAAAGAATTTTCCCTTTTAGACAAGCTCGAAAACACCATTACAGAACTCTCTCCTCGTGCAGAAAAAAAAGGGCTGGTTCTATCTTTGGACATTCCACCGGTCATGCCAGACAAGCTAAAAGGAGACCCTCAACGCATCAGTCAGATTTTCAAAAACATCCTCGAGATAGCTATCTATTATTCTGAAAACAGAGAAATCAGAACCGAATTATGTATAGAGTCCCAAGAAAACGGCTCGATTCAAATCCGCTTCTCCATCCCCTCATCAGATAGCTTATTTGGGAAAGAGAAAATCTCAAAAATCCTCACTCTGGAAGATGCAAAGCAATCCATTATTGAAAACCCCGGTGCCCCTGTACTACAGGCATGCACTGCCTACCACATCACGAAACTTCTTTCAGGAAAAATCTGGTCCGACATAGAAAAAGGCCATTTTCATTTAACTCATCTTATCCTCCCATTCACAAGTGAAATTAAAGACGAGGCCGAGGGAAAAAAATCAGAGCTTCTTCCACAAGTGAACTTTTCACAGAAAGAAGAGCATTCTTACCTACGCGTTCTTGTTGTAGAAGACTGTCTGATGAACCAAAAAATACTTTGTTCCTTCCTTGAAAAAAACGGTCATTCAGCAACTCCCGCATCAGATGGAAAAACTGCCATCAGCCTTTTCTCTGAATACCCTTTTGACATGATATTACTAGATATCCACCTTCCCGATATGAGTGGATATGACGTGGCTTCGAGTATTCGAGAAGCTGAGATAAATTTTACCAGGGATGGTGATACAGATCGACCAGAAAAATGTAAAATCATCGCCACTACCGCTAATGAAAATCATGAAGAATATACCATCCAATCCTCTGATATCGACGACTTTCTCCTCAAGCCCTTTAGCGAAACTGCCCTTGTAAACACCATTCGTACAGGCAACCCTTTTCACCCTCCTACCCACGGAAACAATGACCTGGGAGACCTACCCCAAAGTGATTTTAACCCCAACATCTTTGACCTTGAGAGCTTTCTACAACGTCTTGGTAGCAGCCACCCCCACGCTGATAGCTACATCGAAGCCTTTATTCAACACGATGCTCCCAGCAACCTGGGGGCTCTCGAGGCAGCAATCAAAGTAGGAGACAGAGAAATAATTAAAACATGCGCACATACCATTAAAGTAGCTGCAAGCTTTATCTTTGCAAACGATCTTTTCGATGTCGTTTTAACTCTTGAAAAAATAGCCCCTGAAGGGTCTATAGAAGACATAAAAGAAAATTTCAAGAAATTAAAAGCACAGTTTGACACCCTCGTCGAACACCTGTCCATCATAAATATGGGCACTGGAGGAGAAATGACGACACCAGAAACTGGTGATAGTATATCAGAAGAGAATACTGGAGCAAATATAGCGGATGGCAATAAGACTGCTAAACGCATTCTTATCGTTGAAGACCTAAAGATATACTCGCAGGGCATGGTTAATGCCTTGCGTCAACTTGGATACATCACGGAAGTCGCTGAAGATGGTGAGATCGCTTTGGAAAAAATAGAATGCTTCAAACCCGACCTTATCATACTCGATATCATGCTCCCAAAATTTCACGGCATCGAAGTCATTAAGATCATGAAAAAAGAAAAAAAGAACCAAGATATCGGCATCATCGTTTGCACAGCTAAAAGATTTCAAACAGAGCATGACGAACTTGCAAAGTTGGGGGCCTTTGACTTCCTCAGCAAACCATTCGATATAAATACATTAACCGAAAAGGTACATGCCTTCTTTAATAACGGAAAAGCTGATGACCATTTCATGGAAATACAGGACCTGTCTCACATCCATGAAAAGTTTGTCCCCCCGCCCATTAAATCCACAGCAAAATTAGAATTATGGGGAACAAGGGGCTCTATCCCTGTATCAGGGTCTAATGTAATGCATTACGGAGGAAATACCTCCTGCTTTGCCATCACCACAGACGAAGATATCATCATTTTTGATGCGGGCTCTGGAATTCGGGAGCTAGGAATAGCTCTAAGCCAAGATCTTTCGAAAAACATCCATCTATTTATTACACACACCCATTGGGATCACATACAAGGCTTTCCATTTTTTGTTCCAGCATATATCCTTGGAGTTGATTTCAATGTTTATGGTGCAAGGGGATTTGGAAAAAACCTCGAAAACATTTTCCGCGGACAGCTAGATAGCGATTACTTTCCCGTACAGCTTGATCAGATGTATGCCAAGATTCATTTCCACGACATCCAAGGACCTGTCACCATCGGTGATTGTGAAGTCCACTGGGAGTACGTAAATCATCCCGGCGCAACCGTGGCTTATAAACTCATCACAAATGGAAAGTCTATTGTCTGGATGCCTGACAATGAATTTCTGGAAGGATATACAGGATCTCCTTACGACCTAACAGCAAACTCTGGTATCGCCTATCCTTATATTCACATCGTAGATTTCATTCAGGGTGCTGACATTTTAGTTTCGGAAGCTCAGTATACTAATGATGAATATATTTCGAAAATAGGCTGGGGGCATTCTTCCATGACAAACGCTTGCCTTCTTGCTAAATTCGCCAATGTAAAAAAATGGATTGTCACCCATCACGACCCTCTACATCACGATGATTTCCTACATGAAAAGTGTAATCAGACAAAGGAAATTCTAAAAAATCTGGGCCACCCCATTCCTCTTTTTTACGGTCACGACGGCTACGCTGAATATATTTAAAGAAGAAAAAGTTTGCCCTAAACCGTAAAATTATACCTCTTCAACCCTAGACTCTTGGGTATGAACTCTAGCTACAGATTTCTCAAAGCAGTCCCTTACTCCCTCACACAGCTCCTGACTATAGTGTACAATGGGTGGTAATGGCCGATCTTCTTCTTCAATTCTCTTAATTATTTGAAACAAGTATAGTGCCAGGTAAGCCAGCCCTAAAAAGACCCCACCCAAGCGGGCCAATTCCTCTTCATAATCACCTTCCTCAACTTTAGCTCTGGAAGGATATGTAATCAGCCTCTCTGACCCAAGGGCTACAGTCCCTAATTCTGCAACATGTAACAAAAGATAAGCCGTACATGCCCCTATCCGCTTCAAGCTGCGCTCCCACCTATGCCGCCTTGTAAAATTACTAAACTGTCTTCCGGACAGGCCTTTTGTATCCCGACACAATGGACAGCTAAGCCCTGAAGACTGCTTATTCTGTGATGCTGTAATTCTATCCGACTCAGCCTTTGCCCAACCTTTAAGGCAGTTTAAATGATAAAAATGACTACAAGCCAAAGAAATCACCCTCTGATCTCCTTCTCTAAGAGGCAACAAGCAAATGACACAGCTCCCATCCTCCAGTCGATACAACTCATCAGGCTTGTAAATTGTGGCCTTTCCCGGTAAAGAAACCGTCATTTCTCCCCCTTTTTTTTTTGCGAAAAACTAGCAGGGACTAGTTTTTTGTTAAAAAAATTGTTGTACTATTTTTCTTCATCACCTTTACCACGTCTTAATTTTATATATACTTTTTATTGGTTTTTATTGTATTATCTTAGATATGAACGTTAAATTATCCAGATTTAGTCACTATCTTATCTTTTACTGTTGTTGCGCCTAACAATATTACACAGTTCTATAATCATATAAATTAATTGAAAAACCTTTATTGAGACGGAATCATGAAAGATAAAATATTAGTTCACATCCTTACATTTCTTGCCATTTTCCTGGGGCTTGCCTCTGGATATACTGAATTTGCCCCCTTCCTTTCTGCTGCTGAGATCATAACAGAGATCTTCCTCAAGCTCTTCAGGCTCATCGCCCCACCGATTATTTTCTTTTCCCTAGCCTCCAGCATATCCGGGATGAAAAGCTTTGAGGAAATCCGAACACTCGGAAGAAGAATCCTCTTCTACACCCTTTCCACCACTCTCTGCGCCTCCACTATTTCCCTCATTCTATTCCTCTTAATAGACCCTGCCAATTTTGCCCTTACAAGCACTATGGCCCCTCTGGCAAAGACAGCCTCTGGCAGCTACCTCTTCTTCCTCATGCAGGCCATCCCTGATAATTTGATCAAGCCTTTCTTGGAGAACAATATCCTGGCTGTTGCCTTTTTAGGTGGAGTAACCGGCCTGACCTCTTTACAACTAAAAAAAGAAAACAAGGATAGCCTTCACTTGCTATTCTCCAGTTTTTTCTCCCTTATCCTAAAAGCGACAGAAACCCTGGTATACGCCATGCCAGTGGCCATTTGGGGTTTCAGCGTAATCTTTGTTCAAGAAATTAAACAAGGTGAAGCCGAGCTCGGCAATCTAGCTCTTTACGCCCTCTGTGTACTTGGATCCAACATCATCCAAGGATTCCTTGTTTTGCCAGCCCTACTAAAGTGGAAGAAAATCTCCCCCCTCCCTGTAGCCAAAGCTATGGCCCCGGCACTAATTACTGCATTTTTCACCAAAAGCTCAAATGCTGCCTTACCCATTGCTATGCAATGTGCTGAGGAGAAGCTTAAAATTTCCCCACGTGTCTCCAAAGTTAGCTTCCCCATGTGTTCTGTCATTAACATGAATGGTTGCGCGAGCTTTATCTTCACGACAGTGCTTTTCGTGGCTGTCAGCAACGGAATCACTTTTTCAATTACCGAGATGATCGGCTGGATCTTTCTTTCTACATTAGCCGCCATCGGAAACGCCGGCGTTCCCATGGGTTGCTACTTTCTCAGCAGCGCTTTTTTAGTGGGCATGGGTGTACCCTTGAATATCCTAGGGGTCATCCTCCCCCTATACGGCGTATTCGACATGGTCGAAACAGCACTGAATGTGTGGTCTGACTCCACAATAGCCGTCATCATCGACAAAGAGTTAGAATTAGAGGAAAAAGACCTTTATCCTGGTGTTGACCTCGATCTGGAAAAAGTCTCCGCCTAATCCAAATCAAAATAGCCGTTTTACCCGGGGATATGATATAATCCGGGTAAAACGACAAATACGGATATCTATGAGCATACTTGATGATTTATTCTCTTTTTTCTCCCCGTCTAATGGCGATAAGAAGCAAAATGTAGAACCCTCTCCCGAAAAGCAAGCCTCCCTAAATAAGCTTGATCTAACTTTATATTATACCCCCACTTGTCCCTATTGCGTAAGAGTACTCCGGTACTTAGAACAAGAAGGGCTCTCCCTTCCTATGAAAGACCTCTTCACAAGCGCCCCTTATCGTCAGGAACTTATAAATATTGGGGGAAAAGGTCAGGTGCCTTGCCTGGTAATTGATGGAAAAGCCATGTATGAATCGGAAGATATTATCAGATGGATTGAAGCGCAGACAAAAAAGTCTTAAAATCCAGCGGGATAGCTTTCGCCATCCTGGCTGCAATTTCAGGGTAGCCCACAGTAAGAAGCACCTCTTGTTCCTGTGAAGCAAAAATCACAGACGATTCCCCAAGACCCTCTACATAATAAACCTTTGCAAAAAGCTGCTGCCACTCCTTCAGCTGACCTTGTAGCGCCAAGCCTTCTTTCCAGGAGTTAGCGACAATCCACCCTCCAGGCATTAAGAGACCTTTAAGCTTTTCAAGATACGGAATAATCTGAAAAGTAGGAATGGGTCCCTCTGAGTCGCAAAGGTCTAAAAAAATCAGGTCATAAGAGCGATAAGATATAGGGCCTGTGTCTGTGGAGTCATTCAGGATAATTTGAATAGAGGGGCTTTCTGGCAAATAAAAATATTCCCTTGCAAGAGCCACAACCGTTTGACTCTTCTCTGTTACCACCTGATGGATGAGGGGGAAATACTTGTGTATAAAGCTAACCATGCACCCACCTCCCAAACCCAAATGAAGTACAGATTCTGCACCCAAGGAGAGAACCATCCCCAGCATCATCTGCTGTTGATAGGGGCTGATAAGAGCTTCCGGATCATTAAGATCTATACGACTGTGAACTATCTTACGGTCAGATTGCAAGCTACGTATGCCATTTTTTTCTATGACTTCTATATGTTTCCCTTCGAAAAAGCTTTCAAACAAGACGTTTTCCATGCACCTACCTGTAAACTGTTTTCCCCACGATAGCAAATAATTACCAAAGTTTGTAGCATTACTCTTCATCAAAATAAGGAGATAGAACTTTGGGCAATAAATTTAGAGAATGGAAGGGCATGTCCCTTGAGGACCCCAAAGACTTTGATGCCTTAAAGTCTATATTAGAAAGAAATCGCGGCTTTCAAGGAGTCGACACACTCGATTATGGTGACCACGGCCTTCTACAAGTGATCGAAGCTGTTTCAGAAGCCATAAGAACGAATCAACGCATAGGCCTATATTCCGACTATGACGTCGACGGAACAATGAGCTGCGTTTCCTGGATATGGTTTTTTCAAGCAATAGGTTTCGATAACTACACCCACTACATCCCCTGTCGTTTTAAAGAAGGCTACGGACTTAATCTCGACGCTATGAAACTCTTGATCGACGAGGAAAAGGTTGAGCTCATCATCACGATGGATACCGGTATCACTGCAAATGCTGAGGCTGCTTACTGCATCGAAAGAGGTGTTAAATTCATTTGCACAGACCACCACTCCATTCAACCCGATAAGATGCCTGACTGTATCATTTTGAATCCAAAATTTCACCCTGACGAAAACTATCAGGAACTTTGTGGATGCGGTATCACTTTTGTTTTACTTCGCAAGCTCGGAATGGATTTCTCCATCCCACCAAGTGTTTGGACTGATATCCTGGCATTAACAGGAATGGCTACAATCTGTGATATCGTCCCCCTCAATGGTGTGAACCACAAATTAGCAAAGATGGGTGTCGCAGCCGTTATGAGAAGCCAAAGACCCGTCCTCAAGAAACTGCGAGAAGCCTGCTCGGCGCTAAAAGGTATTGATGAAAAAGATGTAGGCTTCCGTCTAGGGCCTAGAATCAATGCCGTAGGCCGCTTGGAACATGCCGATTATGTGATTCAAGCCTTTGTCCATGAAAACCCCGATCAGCTCATCAATTTCATGGAAAAATGCAATGAGAAACGTAAACTCTTACAAGACAAAATTGTAAAAGAAGCTCGCAAGAAAGCCTTGGAATCCCCTGACTCACCCATCCTTTTCCTTGGAGGAGATTGGCACCCTGGAGTCGTAGGCATAGCCGCAAGTAAAATAGCCGAAGAATTTTGGTGCCCCGTCTGGCTCTTCCAAAAGAAAGATGGCCAATGTAAAGGTTCTGCACGCTCCATCCCCAACTTTGACGTAACCAAGTGCATGGGTGCCGCCGATCAACATTTTTTAAAATATGGTGGCCATAAAGCTGCTGGCGGTTACACCTTCGAGGAAAGTGAAGAAGAAAATATTCGCAAACTTATGACGGAATATGCCTCAAAAATCAAAGAAAATTCTCCTGAGCTTTGGGTAAGCCAGATCTCCTATGACTGCCACCTCCCTCAAAGTTTAATGAACCTGTCATTAACTGATTCTCTCGATGCCCTGAAGCCCTTTGGCCATGGGTTTGAAGAACCTCGATTTTGCGTCGATGCAGAAATTCTTAAAACCCAGTTCTACAACGACAAGAGCACAGGAAAGCCTCGACATACCGCTGTTACCATACAGGGCGAATTTGGAGAGGCATACAAGGTCATGTTTTTCAACGAAGTTCACGAAGAGCTAATGGAAACATCAAATGCACTATTTCTTGTTTCCGCAACGAGAAATACTTTTCGGGGCAGCACCAGTTTGTCACTAATGGGCCATGACTTTGAAGTTTCTTAATTTGAAAATCGTAGCGATTTTAGTGAATTCCTGACGCATCTGCGATGGAGGTAATTCCCGCACAGGTTTGATGAAACTGTATCTGCATTGCCTTCGCCTCAGTAATTTGTGGAATCATTTTTAATGCAGCCATTTTACCTGCCTCGTAGATCAGGTGCTTATCTCCGTCATCGAAGGTACCTATCTGGCCAACGTCAGGCTTTATAACAAAATCCGCACCCTGCAAACAGCTTTGGTTTTGGTGATAGAATTTTATTTCCATACATCGCTTGGCTACACCTAAAAAATTGGTGGGCATTTCTGGAGCAAGAACTTCGTTAATATCCACAGCAATAATCATTTCGGCCTTGTACCTAAGGGCAACATCCACGGGAACCTGATTAACAACTGCACCATCTACAAGAACTCGACCATCAATTTCAATTGGTTCAAAATATCCAGGAATTGCCGATGAGGCGCGGGTAGCAGTCTCTATAGAACCTTTGTCTAAAGCCACAGACTCACCTGTTTTCAAATCTGTCGCCACCACTACAAGGGGAATCTTCAGGTCTTTAAAATTCTTAGCGCTAAGGTTGGATTCAAGAAGCTTGGCAATTGATGTTCCTTTTCCGATACCATATTGCGACTGAAGCAAGTCATAATCCAGTAGGTCCCATTTGTTCAAGGGCGCCAAGATGGCCCTTATCTTTTTTGAATCAGGATTATCAGCATACAAAGCTCCAACGATACTCCCTGCACTACAACCTACAATCAGGTCTATTTGTATGCCAGCCTCCTCAAGGGCCTCAATTACCCCAAGGTGAGCCATACCGCGAGCACCCCCTCCACCAAGAACTAACGCTACAGAAATAGGCGCTGAACCAAGAGACTCCTCGTGCTCTAACTTCTGCACCTCCATTAAAGGAGGTAAATAGCTGTACTTAGATTGGCAACTTGAAACCATCACTGCCGGAAGCAGTAAAAGAAAAAAGAAGAGTTTTAATTTTACACGCATATTAAAAACTATCTTAGGGGTTCCTGAAGGAGACATTCTTCCATTTCATCGTATATATATTCAAGGTTCCATTCTTTAAAATTTCAAAGGCGGAAATTAAGAAGCATTTTCTATTCTTTCAGAGGATTCTTTTAGTTGCCTATAGACGGAAAACATCGTCAACATTGCCTGAGGAAGTATAACGAAAATACCTGTCCCAGATAAAATCAACCCAAAATTTGAATAGAGAAACTTTATAAAAATTCCTGCCACAACAAGCAGTATTCCTCCGATATATTTATAAATTAATACAAAAAAGAATACTAATATGGCCCACTCCTGACCTTGAGAGAGCTTAAAACTCTCTTTTACACACTGTAAAGGACCAAGATTTTGATCTAATAAAACTGCATTAACAAGCATTATTCTAGTCATTAAATACATATATGCAGGCATTATAAAAAAGATTGAACAGTATTTAGATATCTCTTCAGTAGATGCCGACATATCAAATAGATTTGTAAGAAAGAGATAAATTAAATGCACAAATGAGATATTTAATAAAAGTAAAATACCGAACATAATAATAGGTAATAACATCAACATACAGTATTTAAATAGATATCGCCATTGCGTAAAGATCGTTGAAAATGGAACGTCTTCACCCTTCTCTAAGTGTATTAGCAACTTAGAATATCCTAAGGTTAAATAGGTACAAGCAAAATATTTTAAAAAAGCTAGCCCATAAAACACCCATTCTTCCCCTTCAACTGGAAGATGATAATGAACTAATCCAAATGGGTTTAAAAAGATAATTGTTGGCAGAAGGTAAGCTATAAAAAAGGCTCCAATTATTTTTATATAAAATCTTTTATAACATGTCCAAGCCGAAGAGAATGTATTACTTAATGAAAAGGATTTTTTTGACATAACCATAACTAAATGTAATTAACTGAGTAGTTAATAATACAGTTAAGTTTATTATGCATCAACTGATAGTTTATTCTATCGCGTACTTGTGTAATTGCAATTGTATTTGACGCGGTAAAATAAAGGCCATTAGTAATTTAAAAATCACAGCCTTAATGTGATATTTAGCAAGTTGCTTACCATTGGAGTTTTGAAGTGACCTTCTTTTCCTCAACATCCGTTGGATAACCGTCCAATTTTTCAGGTACCAGCTCTTTAGTCGATAGCTGATTTCTCTCAACCTTGCTGCTAACGTAAACTTTTATAGAGATATCTGGAGTCGGCTTGTTATCGACTACCTTATTTCCTACCCCAAGCCCTACAACGTTTGGTAAACGAAAAAGAGCATCACTATGTCGCTTTTTTACATCAAAGACATCCTGATTCATAGACCACCTACATCTAGAGTTTCCTCATTAACTATTAGACTATCTGACGGCAAATCTATTCAAGAAATATTTCACATGTTAATTTAATCAAGTACGCATCCAGCTTGTGATAAACAATTTATATGCCATTTTAATGAATTAGAGACTTTTCCTCTAGCCTACGAGACTTCTTTACAAGCCTGGGCTTCATGTCAATTTCATGCTTCCTCTTGGCTGCCAGTTGACCACAGGCTCCACTGATATCTTGACCCCTACTGTAACGAACCAAAGCATGAATACCACTGTCTTGTAAAACCTGCTTAAATCCTTTAAGAGACTCCTCTTCCGATGCCTCCATTAGACTTCCCGGATGCTTATTCAGAGGTATCAAATTCACAGCACTTTTTATACCTTCAAGAAAATTAACCAGCTTCGTTGCATGCTCTTTACTGTCGTTAACCCCTCTAATCATCACGTACTCTATATTAATGTACTGACGTGAAGGGATTGGATACTCCATTAAAGCCTCCTTCAATTCAATCAAAGGAAAGCTCTTGTTCAAGGGCATCATACGACTCCTCTGCTCATCATCAGCTGAATGAAGGGAGATTGCCAGATTAACCGGAAGATCTTTGCCTAGCTCGCGAATTTTCGGAACTATACCCGCTGTAGAAACCGTCACTCGTCTTCTGGCCAAGCAGAAAAATGCGGGATCTATCATGATTCTACAGGCCCTTACCACCTCATCATAATTATCGAGAGGCTCCCCCATTCCCATGAAGACCACATTCGTGACCTTACAAGTAGAACCCTTCACCTCTAGCCTTTTATTTGCCAAAAGCAATTGAGAGAGAATCTCCCCAGAAGTCAGATTTCTCGTAAGGCCCAACTTACCCGTCTGACAAAAGCTACAACCTTGCCTACACCCTACCTGACTACTCACGCATAGGGTTACTCGATTTTCGAATGGCATTAATACAGATTCTACGAAAAGACCATCGTGTGTAAGGAGCAGCATCTTCTCGCTACCGTCAATGGATGAAATTACAGAATCTGTATCCAAAAGAGACCAGCTAAAGTCATTCCGTAAGCATTCGAGTAAATTACGAGAAATATTTGGAAACTTTTCAGGATCAAAAATATTTTTAGAGAAGATCCAGCGCATTATTTCCCGGGCAAAAAAAGGCTTTTCCCCTTTTTCTATCAGCCACTCCTGCCACTCCTCTTCAGAGAAGTTTATTGCGCTTATTTTATCCATTTCTTATTCCCTATCGTAGTATCAGGAAAAATTATGCATTAGTTCTTTTATCTCGTCAAGGAGAGCGGCTACTACTCATTGATTATAAGCTTATTGCTTTCGAAAAATAATATTTTATATGCATACACAAACTCGCCCCAATAAACGACTTTCTATTTTACCTATTGCTTTCTAACTAAGCCTCTGATAACTCTGTCACCCAATTTATGAAAAACAGCATGCCAATAAGCCCCTCTTCTTCTATAAATAATTTTGGTCAATCCCTGACCTCTTTAGGAAAGGCAGCAGCCCTTTACACAATAGCCTCCTCTATCACCCCTGTTTCTGCTGAATGCTATTGTGAGGAAGCCTCAAATCGAAACAATGATTATTTGATGATGGCTGGACAGGTGTCGTTGATATTTTTAGCAACTCTTCATTTAGGTCACCTTGTCAAAGATATACGGAGGAGAAACATGCCTCAAAAAGTTATTTTTGTAGAAAATCGTTCTGTATTCTTAAACGGTTATGATCCAAGCCTATAATACTATATCGGAATGTGGAGATAAAAACTTTTTTACCCACCTGCCTAACATTTACCCAGATAATTGAGAGTCTCTTATGCTTGCAGAATCACATCCAGAGCCCCCCGCTTCCCTACAAAATGATCAAATTAGCCAATTTGCTATTTATGGCAACGGCACAAATCTACTCGTACCAAGTAGTGAATGCAGTATATGTCTCGACTCCCTAAAAGTCGTCGATCAAAAAATAGCAAAGCTTGCCTGTGATCATTTTTTTCATTTCCCCTGCCTTAAAAAATGGATTCGAACCCCAACACCCGCAAGCAAGCTCTGCCCTTGTTGCAGACATGAAATAGACGAGGAGCTTATCGGCAGAATGTCCACGATTATCGAAAGGTTTGTCAGAGACAACCACAACAGAATCAAATGTGCTGCCTATTGTAGCCTGGTTGTTGTCATTGGCGGACTCGCTATTGGTGAATACTTCGGAATGATGGCCGGTGCTAATGCCTTAGGCCACGATGCCCTCAATAGACAACACACTTATCTAGAAGCCTGCAAAGAAATCCAGGATGAACATCAAAGACAAGCTTGTCTGCACTCTTCGGACCCCACAGCCAAATTTGAAATGACAACCGCCAATTTTATCCAACCCGCTTACATTGTAGCTCTCGTATGGAGAGGCTGCAGCAGAAGAAGGAGAGAGAATCCTCCCACAGGAGTATCGGCATACCTCCCCCCAATACTTGGCTGTGTATGGAAAGGAGCGGCAGTTTCTGGCAACGCAGTATATCAAATTGGAAGAGCCACTGTTGAGACTACGGCGGATCTAGGAAGAAGAACCTGGCAACACCTTCCGTCATTTCGTAATGCCTCTGCGCACGAAGAACTAGACGAAATTGATTTGGAGTCAGGTATTTACCCCCGCGCTCCTTCTGATGCCAATGCTCGTTTAAACCCTTTACTTTCTGATGAGTGTTAGGCTAAAGATTAGTCCTTTCGCTTCATAAATTCGGTCTTCTCACGAACTTGCTCAGCTTTGGCTTGGACTAAGTCCGCTTTGGCCCTTATCACTTCGGCTTGCCTCTCAGAAAACATAGCCTCTTCTTCTGTAATCCTTGCAAGCTTTTGAGCTGTATTAATCAGCTTCATAGCTTCCTGTTTCGCATGCACCTTGTCTTTTTCTAAAGCTCTTCCAATAAGTATTGTCCACCTTTCAACTTCTCGCTTTCTTTTTTCAAAAGCTTCTTGTGCACGAATTACTATTAATTCAGCCGCGGCCTCTGCCTCTTTTGTAACTTTTTCTACTCCTATAAGCCTTTCTTTAGCTCTCTCTCTTGCTCTTGCTGCAGCATTTTCAACTTTAACAGCTTCCGCTTCAAGCTTTCTCGCCCGGGCTTCTAGTCGCCTAGAATAGCCTTCGTACTTCTTAGTTTTCTCGTCGTATTGCTTGCGGATTTTTTTGAAGAGAGACTTCTTTGGGGGGCCCTTTCTAGCTTCTTCTGCTCTTTCTTTTTCTTTGAGGGCCTGATCCAAATACCAAAGTAGAGACTTCTCTCGGATCTCCATTACCCCGTCTCGAGAAGACATAGCAGCTTTTACCTGTACCTTTTCCTTCTTCCCTTCCTCCGCATAAGATAAGCTTGCCTGAAGAAGCAGTACTCCAATTAATGAAGTGATAAAAAATCGAATACTCATGTGTACCTCAAATTTTGTTGCACATCGTGTATTCGGGATAATTCTTAAACGAATTTTCGCTTACGGGGCCAGTTACCCTAAACTGGCCCCATGATCTGACTGTAGTACTATCCCCACTTTCTGTTTCGGCAAGCGGAGTAGAAAACTTTAGTGTTTTTTTTAGGAAGTCTCTGCTTTTGAAGTTAAGACGTTTGCCATTCCTTGCTCTACATCTTGGATAAGATCCGAAATATCTTCGATGCCAACAGAGAAGCGCACTAAGCCATCCAACAGTCCTGATTTCTCTCTTTCCTCTTTAGGTATGGAAGCATGGGTCATACTTGCAGGGTGATCTACCAAGGACTCCACCCCGCCTAAACTTTCAGCCAGAGCAAAAAGATTGAAAGAAGAAATCAGACGTTTGGTTTCATCTAGAGAGAGTTCAAATTCTACTGAAACGATCCCTCCAAAGCCGTGCATCTGCCTCTTGACAAGCGCATAATCTGGATTTGATTCCAAGCCTGGAAAATACACCTTTTTTACCATAGGATGCTCTGTAAAAAAAATTGCGAGCTCACGTGCATTTTTTTCATGCCTCTCCATTCGCACAGCCAAAGTTTTTACTCCCCGAGCTGTCAACCAGGTATCAAAAGGGCTGGGATTTAAGCCCATTGCCATACGTTGGAAATCCATCTTTTTCTTGATTTCTTCACTGTTGCTAATGACGACTCCCCCAATAACATCAGAGTGCCCCCCGATATATTTTGTCGTACTGTGAACCACTACATCAGCCCCTAATTCTAAAGGACTTTGAAAGTACGGTGTTGCGAAAGTATTATCCACTACAGTTAAAACATCATATTTCTTAGCCAGCTGGCCCACCCGCTGAATATCCACTATATCCAGGAGAGGGTTCGTAGGAGTTTCGAATATAATCATCTTGGGCTTCTGCGCCATAGCCTCTTCTAAAGCGCGCCAATCGTTATTAGAAACGAGAACATGCTTTATTCCAAAGGGTTCAAATACCTTGGAAAATAAGCGATACGTTCCGCCGTACAGTCCATTTAACGCTAAAACATGATCCCCTTGACTCATGGTAGACAAAAGAGAGGTAATAGCTCCAAGACCTGAAGAAAAGACAGTAGCATACTTTCCACCTTCCAGGGATGCGAGCATTTCCTCAAGATTGCTAAAGTTGGGGTTACCTGCACGAGTGTAATCATAGCCTAAAGTTTTTCCTGGCTCTTCTTGAACATAAGTAGAAGTTAGATACACAGGAGGAATGACAGCTCCAGTTGTGGGATCGGGCCTCTGGCCTACGTGTATAGCTTTCGTTGCAAATTCCATTGGTTGTGCTCCTTTTACCAAGACCGGAAATGTTAGCAATGATCCTAGAAATATTTTCATAAAAAATGAAGAAGAACCTCTCATAAAGTTCCCTTTTATTGCTAAGAAAATTCTTCACTATAAGAAGTTCAGACTAAAATGCTACGCCATAAGATCCGTAAGGAAAAATAAGAAGAATGGAAATCGAGAAGGATCAAGTCAGAAATCAAAATCTGTAGTCTATGAAGGGAGTCGTCGGAGATTCTGAAATTGACAGCTCTACCTTTGGAGGGGGAGCTTCTTCTACAGGTTTTTCCGTTTCAAGAGTTCCGAGGGAACAGATAAGCGCTATCGACAGACCGACAAAACTTTTAAGGTGTCTCACAAACATCTTCTTTCCTTCCCTTTGGGATATACAAAGCTAATATCCATGCTGCTAAATAAAAAAGAACATCAACATGATCATATTTCCCAGATAATAACTGAAAATACTGACCAACCTCCGATGCTACCCCAACAAAAAGAGCAATTGCAGCCCATACAATCCATTCCTTGCCATAACAACCCGCCCAAACTATCTGAAACCAAGAGGTTAAAGCATACAGGAATAGTGCCGCAGGAAAGCTATCTAAAAAGCAATTAGGAAGAAAAGGGACTGCAAAAGAAACCAAGCCTCGATAATAGGATACTATGGGAAAATATCCCATCTCATTGGCCCAATGGAAAAACAAAAGATTGGTAGGTCTCCATAAAACGTAGATCCCAAAACCCAGTAAAAAGGGCAGGAAAACATGAATAGTAACAATTCCTAGCTGACTCTTACCCCTATCCATTTATTGGCTTCCTTCAAAATATAAAAACCCATATCGTCAAATTACAATATCGGCATAAAAGGAGCTATTCCTTAGGTTTTTGTTATAACGGAACAAGTTCAAGAATTGATTTCGGTATAGCCACACAAATCATTCGACCCTATAAAAAGCAGATACACATCATGTCAGATAACGCCTCATGGATAAAAACATTTACTCTCGGTTCAGCAAAAGAACAAAGGGATCTCCGGATACAGGTTTTCCAAAACACCTTGCAAGCGTGCCAACACGAGTGGTTAGTTGACGGAGAACATCAGGAGCTTGACGCTCTCCTTCTTAAGAAGATGCAAGAAGGAACGGAAATACTTCCATATCTAAAATTATCTCGCCCCCTCCGCTCCTCCGCATACTCGGAAACTATTTTTGAAGTCCTGAAAATAGACACTTTCGACCTGACTAAACAACTTATTGATGAAGGCTTATTTCCTGCTGCTTTGAATATGGCCAACGGCTATCACCCGGGTGGAGGTGTTGAAATTGGTGCTGCAGCTCAAGAGGAGTCCCTATTCCGACGCTCCAATTTACACCTAGCCCTTTACAAGCAGATGAACCCCTCCTTAATGAAACAGCTAAAAAGGTCCTATCGCATCCCCGAACATGGCGTTATCTACACCCCTTCCGTTCAGGTCCTTCGAGATAGCGAAGCCCATGGCTATTCATTTATTACTCCCTACACCGTATGTGTAATTTCTGCTGCTCCCTATGACCTGCGCGTACCAGTTGGAGATTGCCCCACAACGGAAATAGAATATATAGAAGGAACACAGAAAAAAATCCGTAGCATTTTACGCGCAGCAGCCTTCAAAGAACACGACTCTGTCGTTCTGGGAGCTATGGGCTGCGGCATCTATGAAAACGACCCTGAAATTGTGGCAAAACTCTTTTATGATATCTTTCAAGAAGAAGAATTTATAGGGCAATTTTCCAAAGTAGCCTTTGGTGTTTTAACACTTAACAGATACGACGAGAAGAATTTCGAAAGCTTTCAGAAGTTTTTTTCTTGAGTGCAAGCTGCTAGCTGTCTTCAGACCACTATAATTTCATCTATACCACAATCGGCCACAAACTTGGATTTAGACCTGCGTGAAAGCTCCCGCAATTCAACGATCGCAAACGGGTCAATATTAGAAATATGAACCCGTTTGCGATCGTTAAATCCCGGGGCTTTGACGCGGTCCAAATTCAAGTTTGTGACCGAGTGTGGTATAATACCCTATGCAGCTCTTTTCTGCTGATTTTTCAGAGGAGTAGAATAGATTTCCTGAATATACTGGATTCTTTTCCAATAGGTGAAGTAGTGCTCAAAGCCTTTAGTCAGATGGGATGGGTCATCCCTTTGAGTCAAGTGTTGAAGAAAATAGTAGAAAGAATTCCATAGTTCATTAACTGCGCACATTAGTTGTAACTGGATCAATTGTTCTGAGTCATTGTGGCCTGTATAAAGCTGTAAGACTTCTCTTATTTCATCTGGATTAAGTTCTTGAGCAACGCAATATCCAGCAAGGTCGAAGAGCGTATTACCTAAACCGGCAAACTCCCAGTCAATAATCCAGATTTTGCCATCAGATTCAATGAAGTTTAAGTTGTTCAAGTCATTGTGACAAATACCTTCATAATCCTTATTGGGAACAATGAGAGAGATTTCCTCAATTGTTTTCAGGATACTATCCATATCATCTGGTGACAAAAGGAAAGGCTCCGTCTCACGAGTCCTCGTGATAAGCTTACAAATGTTTTCATATGGGCCGACTAAGTGAAGAGCTTGGTCTGGTGGAATCTTATGGCAGCGTTTTAGGAGTCCGATTACTTCATTTCTTACATTCTCCTGACGCATCTTTTTGAGGGTAAGGGTTTCTCCTTCTTTGAACTCTGTGACCAATGTCCCTGAATCTGGGTCCGCATAGATAATTTGTGGAGCAATGCCATGCTTTGCAGCGAGATTGTGGCAAAGGAGTTCACTTTCCCGGTCAATACCCAATTCTTCTGGAGACTGCCTACCAAGCCTTACCATGAATTTATCTTCCTCAGCTTGAACGAGGTAAGCCTTATTCGTTACACCACCTGTTAATTGTCTAATGATCTGACAGGGCTTCTCAATCAATTGGGAAAACTGAATTTCTAGTTCTTCTTTTTCACCAGCATCAAGTTCAACGGAAATAAAGAAAAAAAAGAGAAGAGTGGAGATAAGCTTGGATAGCTTAATTAAATCTGCCTTTCTAAGGGAGGAAGTAGGAGCGAATTTAAGCATAAAAATTGGTTTTCTCAATTTAATACAGGGTTTAAAAGGCAGACCGTAGGGTTACTTAGATATAACTGCTTACATAAAAAAAACACAGAGAACAATCAATGTTCTCTGTGCCGCTTGAAAGTACCAATATTGTAAGAGTACTCTCTAGGAATTATGCTGCTGTTTGAAGTAAAAGTTCTACTGATTCATCTCTTGACTCAGTAATTTGAACAATGGAAGAACTTGCCGAATAGGAAAAGGCTATCATCTCCTCTTCCTGTTTTTCATCGGTAGAAAAAAGCTCTTCTAAAAACTCTGCAAGAAGGGCGATGGCATCGTTACGCTTCTGGCAACAATCTTGACTCTGGTAATTAGTCTCTGCCTCAATGCTGACCATCTCCAGTTCCATCGTCTCAACAACACCTGTTGCTGTTGTAACACTTGATTGTTCATAGGACATAGACTGGTAGCTGTAGCTTGAGCTTCCTCCTTCACACTCTTTCATTAACATTCCCATCATCGACCCAAGAACCATATCTTTGGTCTCGTCAGAGAGTCCCCCACTATCCACCCAATCATTGATGGCGCTATTGGAATCCGTCAACTCAAAGAGTTTTTCCATTTTCTCCATCCAGTTCTCAAGGAAAGCTATTTTCCTGGCGAGTTTTTTGAAGAGTCCCGATAACGTTGAGCTATCACTATTAAAAGGCTCTAAAATTGAATTCACGACCTGCTGGCTCCTCTCAAAAGTTATGGTCGTTGTTTCCTCAGAAGTCACCTGTTGGTTCACATACTCTAGTTCAGCTTTACTTTGCGTAAAGAGACTGCCTGCCTCCTTTCTTTGGGACTGAAATGAGGTTTTTGTCATTTCAATAGAAATACTCCAACTCTCCGACCCTTTATCCTCTTCCTTAGAAAAAAGTTTCACAAGCTCTATAAAGAGCTCTATCAACTGGGAGATGCTTGAATCCAAGTCACCACCATTCTTGCCTTCAGGCAGGTACGGCCTGCTTGTCTGCGTATATTCAAACGATGCACTGAATGAGTACTCGCTACTTTGCATGCTCGACGATCCCATATCTGCTGGTCTCCTCGCCAAACTATTCTCGCCTCCTGTGACTTGCTCTACATGATAGTCCAGGCTAGACATTTGGCTTAATGATACTTCGCTGATTGCAGTCATAACTTCCCCCTGACAATTACTTATTTTTTTAATTAAATGATTATTTTTTCTATGCCGCATTATTAATGTGTTCTAGAAGACGCTCTCTCGCAAGACTACAGCGTTCTTTCAACTCTTGAAATTCTGGCTGATCTCCAGATGCACGGATGCACAAACCTAAAGAAACGCATGCTGATGCAGGTTCATTGAGTGCCAGATAACACTCTGCTGCGTGAAAGTGTGGAGTAGGATTACGTGAAACCAAAGTTGCGGCTATAGTATAAGTCGTGGCAGCCTGAAAATATTCGTGCTGCATTTGTAATGTCGCTGCCAAAGCAAAGACATACTTTCTCTCATACTGATCAATCATCACAAGAAGACGAAACAACTCTTTTGCTTCATCGTAGCGGCCATTATCATAAAGATTACGGGCGGCTGAATATAGACCTTCAAGATTCTCTTCCGGGATCGAATAAATATCTTTTATAGGAATAGCCGAATCCTTAGATACTTCTTCAAGCACCCCGAAGACAAATGTTTGGATATCATCAGCAGAAAAGTCTTCCTCGTTTAACCTAACTCCTGCTTTCTGTAAAATCTGTTGAAAGCTATTTTTGATTTTCTTCGACTTTTTCCCCTTAGCAGGCAACTTACTTGCTTTTTGATTAGCTATACTCATAGTTAAAATCTCCCGATTTTTTTTCAGAGAACGACAAAAAACGCCGTTTTCTGAGACATAAGAATCCCCTGAAGCCATATGAAATTTTCAAATGCTCACTTAGCAATTAAATCATTAAATTTATGGGTAAACTTTACGGTCTTCGCTGTACTCAAATTTCTAATGATGAATGATATAGGAGAGGTGAGGTGAGGAACACAGGTAAGTATATATTAATTCTACTATATAATTATATTTTACCTGTGCTATCTACGTAACCATCATCAGAGTGCTCATTAATTAAATCTATTATACCCATTACATACTACGTACTAAAAACTTTAATACCTTTCATTTTTAAAATGTACTAAATCAATAAAAACAAACATTTCAAAGGACACAAGTCAACCGTTCGCTGATTGCACACACAGCGATTAAACTATATTATTTTTTAAGTATCTTGGTAGCTTATTATATTTAGTACTCTTAAACTTACAGTCTTCGAATAACTTTTATGACACTAACCCCTTGCTTGTTCAAATACAAATATACTACATTTATATTAAGCCTATATTTCGAAAATGTTAATTAAACGTAAAGATTAAAGATTCTGTTAAGAAAATCCCTGTGTTTTCAGGCCCTACTCAAATACAGGGTCGTTTAAGCCCTTTTTTCAAAGGGGAAATTTTAATGGAATTAATTAACTTTTCTTGATTTAAGAAATAACTCCACCTATCTTCAATAAGCTCAGCTGTTTGAATTATGTGAGTTATCAATGAAGAGACGAGTTTTGCAATACGATCTCTATCTTCAAACTCGTGTCCCTACAAGTTTTGCGGGAAACGGTTTTTCGACCTAAGAGTACAGCCAGAACAGCTTTTTCATCATGACGGATTTTCAAGTCCTACTTGCGTGCAAAATCAAGTCTGGGAATATTGCTTAAAACTTGCTCACGAAATTAGCAAGAACATATCTCTTTCAGCCACCCTTGACCCAGAATTCCATGGGAGATGGAGTTTTAGATTTAAGTTCTAAAATACCTTATAGCGAAACAAGTTCAAGAATTTGCTTCACTAAACCGTAGTAAAGTTTCTCGAAAATATATAAATCAAAAGAGACTTCTTTAATTATAAAGTATTAATAAATATTCTCTTATCTATTGAAAAGTTAAAGGATTTACTTTATAATTAGGACTGTGAACGGGTTTAAAATCCGTACCTTAACCTTTTTGAATTTGGGGGATTTTAAAGATGGATGAAGTCAGCGGAGCGACCAATCCAAGGTCTAATAAAGGCGGAGCTCTTACGGGTGTAGAGCGAAAACGTGCTGTGGCAGCGATAACAGAAGATGATAAAACTGCTAGATTACTCAAAAGATTTGAAGCTAAACGAGATAGAGCAACGGGTGATTCGGCAAATGTTAGTGATTCAGCTAAAGAAAAATTTGGAGAATCCTGATTAATTAGTGTTTATTCTCTTAAATTATTTTTTTTACGCAAAGCTTGGCCCAGGCATACCCAGTATGGGGCTCTTACCTTTAGGTTCAAATTAGCCTTCTAGTCATAGGGTTTCCTAAGAAACTCACGGAATCAACCGTGTCCATTCTCGTTATAAATTATTTCTAAAGAAGCCACTATATTGAAAATATATAGTTATCATTGTATAATAATAACTATAAGTATGTTGAGTTATTCTTTTTAGTCTTAATTGAAAATAGGGGGCTTAAAAGCAGGGCGATTTCATGAAGAAAACTTTACACCTAACACAGACAATAGGTAATTGTTATCCCACCCAGTCTTCTGCCGTTTTATCTCAATCCCTGCTTTCACAGTTTTATCCTGCTTCAAAAAGTTGAGGGCAATCCTACGAATCATCGACAGGTTTTCTGTTATATGCCCTGCTTTTGCTTTTTGAGCATCTTCTCGAAAAGCGACGTCCAATATCCAATGAACACTGTTTTCAATTCCCCAATGAGATCGAATTGAACGGCCTAATACTTTGGGCTCAGCTGCTAAACTGCTAATGTAATAACGATTCTCTGAAGATGTTTTCTGTCGCGAAAACATGACGACTTTCTACTCGTCCATGGCCCTCGTTGGACTCTTCAATGCTTTGGTAGTCAATATTCTTCGTTCCGTGTTCTAGAGCTTGTTCAAAGTAGTTGGTACCTCTCCAAAAGTCTTAAAAAAAGTCTCAGAAAAAGTTGAGACCGTCCCAGAAAAAGCTAAATATCAAATGGATAAGAAATTATTACCTACAACTAAGCTATCTAAATTTAGAGGTTCAGTTGATCACGCAGATATTAGTACTTCAGCTAAAAAAAAGTTCAAGAAATCCGTAAGTAGTTAATATTCAACTCTTGTATTCTCTTTATACATTTCGTGAAATCGTTTTTTAAATCCCTTGTTTTATTTTGAAAAAATGCTGTCTTTGCTGGACATAGAAAGGATTCTACAATTCTTTGCATAAGAATATGAAAAAGAATCTTACTCGGTTTTGCCTTTAGAGGAAAAATTTAAAATGCCCATGCAAACTTTTTACTTTGCAATAATATCTAAATTTCGAAGAATGACCTCCCTTCATTACTTGAAAACCATAGGAGGTGGTTCTATGAATTCTGCACGGGAAGGACTCTCCCTTCTAGAAGAAAAAATCATTGAAGATCTGCAAATTTTAGACTATCCCGTCAGAGACTGGGTGAAATCGGCGACCACAAGTAATGGCGAACACATTTATGACGTCATAATCGAAGGAGGAGGACAAAGTGGCTTAGCCCTATGTTTTGCTTTGATTCGGGAAAAGGTCCATAATATTCTGGTCCTGGACAGAGAAAGAGAGGACTTCGAAGGCCCCTGGCGCAGCTTTGCCAGGATGGACACGCTGCGAACCCCAAAGTCTCTCGCTGGCCCAAACTATGGAATCCCCTCTCTCAGTATTAGTTCTTGGTATATCGCACAAAATGGCAAAGAAGCCTGGGAAGAGCTCGAATACATTCCCAAGGATTCCTGGGCTGACTATCTCCACTGGTTTCGTAGCTTCTTAAAACTCCCTGTCAAAAACGAAACTCTCGTAAAACTCATACACTGGGACGAAGAAAATCAGTGTTTCAAAATAGATATCAAAAATACCCCTTCAGATAAGACCCTTTACGCCAAAAAGGTCGTCCTCGCAAATGGCATAGCCGGAGCTGGCGAGTGGGTAATTCCTGGTTTTATCAGTAAGAATGTTCCAAAGGAGCTCTACTCTCACACTCATGAAGATATTGATTTTACTAAATTTTATGGGAAGCGCATAGGCATTCTCGGTGCTGGTGCCTCAGCTTTCGACAACGCCATTATTGCCCTGGAGCACAAAGCTAAGAAAGTACAGCAATTCTTCCGGAGACCTGAACTTGTAAAAGTTAATGCCTACCGCTGGGCTGAGTTTGTGGGCTTTTTACGACACCATAGCGATATACCGGATGCTGATAAATGGCGATTCATCCATAAAATCATTGAGATGGGTCAGCTTCCTCCCCGCAACACCTATCAAAAAGCCATCACCTTCAAAGAGTATTCTCTACACCCTTCATCTCCGTGGAATAAGGTGGAGGAAAAGAACGGATACGTAGAAGTTGAAACACCACAGGGCAAATACACCTTCGACCACTTAATCATAGGGACAGGCTTTGTCACAAACCTCCATCTACGTCCAGAGCTGAAGAACTTTGTAGATGACATAGTCCTCTGGAAAGATCGCTACACCCCACCTGAGAAAATGCAAAGCAGGGATCTAGAGAATCATCCCTATCTTGGAAAGGGTTTTCAGTTCCTCGAAAAAGAAGAGGGCACAGCTCCTTACCTCAACTCCCTATTTAATTATAATTTCGGTGGTCTCTTAAGCAATGGTTTTGGTGGAGCCAGCATCAGCGGTATGAAGTACAGTATTCAGCGCATCGTTGCCGAAATCACTTCACAATTATATAGTGACAATCTTGACGAATACTTCCATGATTTGGAAAACTTTAATATCGAAGAATTTTGAAGCGAGAAAAAACTATGATCTCAATTAGCTCTCACATTTTAAATACCCACCTCGGCAAGCCTGCGAAAACCATGCTAGTAGTTTTGGAACACGAAACTGGTGATGGAATCTGGAGCGAACTTACAGAAGAGGAAAGTAATGATGATGGACGAGTAGAGGATTTCGATCCAGGAGACTCCCCTTTTCAACCCGGAGTGTACCGCCTCATCTTTGACACAAAAAAATACTTCTCCACCATCGGACAAGACTCTTTCTATCCATCAGTATGTGTCGTTTTCCAAATAGATAACCCAGATCAGCACTACCACATCCCCCTACTTCTGAATAACTACGGATATACCACATATCGGGGATCTTGAGTTTCTTAAACTAAAGGGTTGGTCACTCTATCCCACTGTAGAAGGTGGTAGAGGAGCCTGTCACCAGAACTCCCCCCCAGTTAGATCTCAGCGTGCTCTATTTAAGCACTGAGCTCAAGATAATTCCATTCACTTCTTGCTGTGGTTTAAAATAAGGGATGATATACTTTATTCAAGGGCAGTGGATTTGCATCTAGAAATCTACTGAACTTTTCCCATGTTAAGGATTTCTTTTGGCTACGTCGATTTAGCCATTTGAAACAGATTCGCGTCGCTCCATGTAGAAAGCTATGTACTGCCTTATCGTTAAAAGATACACCGTAGTATTGTACGTGTCCTCGTAACTTCACGCAAAAGCCTTTCCACAGTTTCGATGTCTTCATCTTGCTTCGATTAGCTTTCATCCACTCACCCACTCTCTTAAGCTTGTTTCTTATCGTTTTCCCGCTTGTTTTGAGTTTGGGTATAACCTTTCCACTTTTTGATCTGCCAAGGTAGAACGTAAAGCCAAGAAAATCAAATACTCCTTGCTTCACTCCTCTATCCAATTGAGCCTTTGAGAAGGATACCATACGAGTTTTCTCCTCATTAAGCTTCAAATTGTATTTCTCGAGACGCTTTCTAAGCCCTTCTCGAACTCGTTTTGCATCGCTTGCGTAGCGGCAGCAGATGATTCCATCATCTGCGTAACGAAAAAGGCGGACTTCTCCTCGACAATATGGTTGGATCATTTTCTCTACCCATTCATCTAAAACTCTATGGGCAAAGATATTAGCCAAAATTGGACTGCACAATGACCCCTGAGGTACACCGTCAACAGAGGTTTTCAATTCTCCTTAGCTTAATACACCCGCTTTAAACATCCGGACTATATACCTAATAAAACGATCATCTTTGATCTTTTCTCTAAGTATACCTTCCAAAAGCTTGTGATCAATTGTTCCAAAGAAATTTGCTAAGTCCAAATCTATCACCATCTCAACCTCGTTGCGGAACAAGTGCTGGTGAAGATCCTTAATCGCTGTATGGCAGCTTTTCCTTGGTCTAAATCCGTGCGAACACGAGAGAAATGTTGCCTCATACAGGCTCTCAAGGATCCTTTTAAAGACTCCTTGTACCAGGGCGATTTCATGAAGAAAACTTGATAAAATAAGTTCTTTAGGTCGATAAGTTTCTCCGTCGGGTTACACGGGAGAAACACCAATGACTGGAGAAACTAACGATAAACATTTTGGAGGAGTCGAGGATTATCGCCGCACAGGATCCATCCGTCACATTCTCATACATATACTTTTTATCACCATCTGTGCTGTGACCTCAGGATGTAACAACCTCAAAGCAGTAGCT
>JBLFWS010000027.1:0-27795 GCA_047611865.1 Chlamydiales bacterium | reverse complement strand
CTTCCGATGATTACGACCTTGAAATCACTCCTGCTCCCGTTACTGATGACACCATAGAAGAACCTGTTACAGACACGACTACCCCTGACC
The DNA here is from genome assembly GCA_047611865.1 of Chlamydiales bacterium. Taxonomy (GTDB): domain Bacteria; phylum Chlamydiota; class Chlamydiia; order Chlamydiales; family JBDQID01; genus JBLFWS01. The sequence continues at coordinate 27,705 of JBLFWS010000027.1, read as the reverse complement.
CCGTAGAAGAACCTGTTACAGACACGACTACCCCTGATCCCGTAGAAGAACCTGTTATCGATGAGAGCCACGAACATACCGACGGAACAACACCTTCTGAATTCTTATCTACTGTCTATACAGGACAATCCGTCACACTTTCTGTAGAAAATTTAGCAAACGCCACCATAGATATTGCTCAAGATCAACTCGTATATAGTCTCTCCGGACTCCCTCACAATGGCGTACTCATAAATAGAGACACTGCGATGCAGGAGGGAGACTCGTTTACCATCACCGAACTTGCAGAAGGCATCATCAGTTACAGTCATAACAGTAGTGACACTACATCAGACCACTTCCACTTCACCACCGCCGATACCTCTGGTACCCTCCTCTCTTCCGATGATTACGACCTTGAAATCACTCCTGCTCCCGTTACTGATGACACGACGACCCCTGATCCCGTAGAAGAGCCTGTTATCGATGAGAGCCACGAACATACCAACAGCACAACACCTTCTGAATTCTTATCCACTGTCTATACAGGGCAATCCGTTACACTCTCCGTAGAAGACTTAGCAAACACCACTATAAATATTGCTCAAGATCAACTCGTATATAGCCTCTCCGGAATACCTCATAATGGCGTACTCATAAATAGAGACACTGCCATGCAGGCGGGAGACTCATTTACCATCACCGAACTTGCAGAAGGCATCATCAGTTACAGTCATAACAGTAGTGACACTACATCAGACCACTTCCATTTCACCACCTCCGATACTTCTGGAACCCTTATTTCTTCCGATGATTATGACTTTGAAATCACTCCTGCACCTATTGTTGATGACACTACCACCCCTGACCCTGTCGAAGAGCCTATTGTTGACACTACAACAGTCGTCGACCCCGCTGAACTAATATACAAATCAAGTGTGGAAATCGGATCCTATATCACACTAAGCTCCGATGATTTCCACGCATATCAGCAAGAATTGCCATCAGATCAGCTCCTATTCGTGCTTAGTGGACCACCACATCATGGCTCTATCAAAATTTCCGGAGTCGAAGTCACTGGACCCGAGGGGTTCACTACATCAGACCTTGAACTAGGTAATGTAGTCTACACTAATGACGGCTCTCTACAATCCGCTGATCATCTCCACATAGCGATCATAGATGCGCAAGGAAATCCGTTAAATTACATATCCTATGAATTTGAACTATATACTGGAGCAGGAAGCCCGGCACCCATCGTCTATGAATCCACTCTCGACGAAGGAGCTTCAATTTCTCTGACTTCGGACAATTTACATGTTCACGAACAAGCTGTACCCGCAGAAGACGTCGTCTATATGCTCACTGGAAACGCACATAGCGGAAACCTCATGGTAAATGGTAGTATCATGGACAAATATGACACCTTCAGTTACTCCACCCTGGAGGCTGGCTTAATTAGCTACCAACACGATGGCAGTGAAAATACCACTGACCATTTCCACTTCCATGCCTATGACTACTCTGGTAATTTCTTATTGGCTACCGAATACAACTTCATCATCAACCCCGTAAACGACGCACCAATACCCGACCACAACAATCCTCTCGCTGTCTTTGAGGGTGAATCTGTCGGTATTACTAACGAAAGATTCAATGTTATCGACCCAGATACCTCCCCGGAAGACCTCGTGTACAAAATCCTGGAAGCTCCTGATAATGGACATCTGGAAAACGCAGGCACCGCACTCGGTCTAAACGACACCTTCACACAAGCCGATGTCAATAATAACACCATCTCTTACGTGCATAATGGTAGCGAAACCACTGATGATACCTTTGTATTCAACGTAACTGATGACGGTGGTAACTCAACTCCTTCAAGACTCTACCACGTATCTATATACCCCGTTAATGATGACCCAATCCATGATCACCACGGAACTATCGAGGTATTAGAAGGTGAGGAAGTCGTATTTGATGAAATCTTACTCCACATTGTCGATAGAGACACTCCAGAGGAACAACTGGTATACTCCATCCTGGAGGCTCCAACATACGGCAGCCTGGTGAAAAATGGTATTGCCTTAACCAAGAATAGAACGTTCACTCAAGCCGAAATACGTGCGGGGCTCGTATCCTACAAACATAGTGGATCGGAAGGAAATAAAGACCAATTCACCTTCAAAGTCACCGACCCCGATGGTGGAGAAACTCCTGAGAAAACATATATCATAGATGTCATTTCCGTAAACGACGCCCCTGACCCTCACCACCACAACCCCCTCGTCCTTGACGAAGGCGCCTCGGCAGGTCTTGGAAACGATAAACTTAATGTCATCGACCCTGATACCCCCGCTGATCAACTCATATACTCTTTCAACGGAATGCCCTCACACGGAATGCTCAAACTCGGCGAAATTGCTCTTACACTTTCAGATACCTTTACCCAGCAAGACGTAAACAATAACCTCATCTCTTACGTGCACAGTGGTAACGAATCAACTCATGACACCTTCCGCTTCGTTGTCACTGATGATGCAGGAAACGTCACTGTTGAACGCCTCTATAATATTAATATCAACCCATTGAATGATGGTCCTACCAACATCATGGTAAGTGCATTCACCCTTGACGAAGGGGCCACACAAACCCTCAAAGAAACCCACCTCTCATCCTCCGATGTCGATAACGATAACCTCGCTCTTGAGTACACTATACAAGGTCTACCTACTCACGGCACACTCAAGAGAAATGGCGTATCCCTCAATGCCGGTTCTTCCTTTACGCAACAAGACATTAATAGTGGTCTAATTACCTACGAGCACGGTGGTGGTGAGGGCAACGTCGATGTCTTCACATTCGTCGTCATCGACAACGCCGGAGGAACTACCTCACAAAAGACTTTCAACATTGAGGTCAGGCCCTTCAATGATAGCCCAATTTTCATTGAACTCAACACCCTTACACTCAATGAAGGTGCATCATCAACCATCGACAAAGCCCTCTTGGAAGCCCTTGATGCCGATGACTCAGCCACTAGTCTCGTCTATACTCTCGATGGACTACCAAAACACGGGCAGCTAAGACTTAATGGAAATGACCTCCATCCTGGGGACAGCATCACACAAGATGACATCAATAAAGGGCGCCTCTCCTATAACCATGATGATAGTGACACCATCAGCGACTCCTTCTCCTTCACTATTGTAGATTCCTCTGGCTCAGCACCACAAAGCAAGACATTTAACATAGAGATACGACCCATTGACGACCTGCCCATAGCCGTCAATATAGACAGCGGTATTCTTGCTGAAGAAGTGCAGACGCCTCTGAAGAAAGTAGAGGACACCCCCGATGAAAGCACCAAGATACTCCAAGATATCCAAAATAGTACTGAAGTTTCAAGTCCAGCTGATACCATTTCAGAGGAAATAGTACATGCAGTCCAGTCCTCTTCTGATATAGCCCACTCTCAGACAGAGACATCAAGCCAAGACCTGGCAGCTGAAGCTTCAGAAAATCTTTCAACCTTTGATATACTAGAAGAAGGCTCTACCACCGTACTTCTCCGAGGAGAAACAACTGGAGTGAACAACGATGAGGATGAAGTAGAGGTAAAAGCTCCCTCTACCGAGGCTCCAGCTCCCCAAGAGTCCCCTAAAACTACTCCGGTACAAACCATAGAAGAAATTAGCCCCGAAGGAAAACTCGATACAACAGAAGATGTTCAGGAAACAAATATCGATAACGAACAAACCCGTGCTTCTATCATCGCATCCAGAGGATCACCTATAAGTAAATCTCCAAGTGAGGCTCCACCAAAAGTGACACCAGGAAAGACTCCCATACACCGTGCTTCTTCAGTAACAAAGGCCATGCAACATATGAGTAAAGGCACTGGTACCAACTTTTTCCATGGCATGACTACACAGGAAATGGACCCCACTAAAACCAAAACTAATGAGGCTTTCTATAAAGTCTCTAAAACTCTCGGCAAGCACAAGTCCGCAATAGATAAATCTCAAGATGATAGACAAGAAAGAAGTGGTGGCCTGAGCGCCGACATCACTCCAGACCCTCAAGACGAAACGACCAAAGAAACCTCTTCGTTCTTCAGAAACTTCTTTAACAACTGGTTCAGTAGATAATCGAATTGAGCACTGAAAGTACATATGCATAAAACATGCGTCTACAAGAGGTTTATAATTAAAATTTTACCACCGAGATCACAGAGGGCACAGAGAAAATAAAAAATCACAGATCAGTTGATAGCATATTCTGAGAGACTTTATGCATTTTTCTACCTCTCTGTGTTCTCGGTGCTCTCTGTGGTTAAATAAATGATTGTAAACGTATTAAGTTATGCAACAACCCCGTAGAAATTTATTCCTTAGCTTTACCCATATACACTGAAAGTGCGACACAAAATCTTAAACTATGCAGAGCACTAGGGTTAAATTAAAATTAACGATAGTATAAAATAAACTTGTATAGTCCCAAAATATCAATATTGGCCTAAAGAACTATGGACCAAGAAATACGCAAGATCGTTATTTTCGGTGGCGGCAGTGCAGGCTGGATGACAGCGGCCTACCTTTCTAAATTTCTCAATCTTAAAAACAATCCCAAGATCGGTATTACCCTTATAGAGTCACCCAATATTCCCAGTGTTGGTGTCGGAGAGGCTACAGTACCTGCCATTATGACCTTCTTAGAAGATCTTGAGTTTCCAGAGGCCCACTGGCTCTCCCACTGCAACGGAACTATAAAACTAGGAATTAAATTTGTGAACTGGTCAGGGAAGGCAAAAGATGATGTCTGGCACTACCCTTTTGATCAAAACACTATACAATTAGAGGGTTACCGAATCCTCGAATGGTGGGTTTCTCAGTATTCTGCCACAGGAAAGCCCCCCTTTCCCATCAACATTTCTCCTGCCGATTTTCTGATGAACATGAAAAAAGCTCCCCGACATCTGGAAGACCCAAGGAGATTTTCCGCCGACATCGGTTATGCCTATCATTTTGATGCAAGCTTACTTGGAGAATACTGCAAAAAATCCGCTATCGGAAATGGGCTACAACACATACAGGACACTGTCAAAGGTGTATCCCAAAATGACTCAGGCGAAATTGATTTTCTACATACCGAAAAGAACGGTAAACTCCATGGTGACTTATTTATTGACTGTAGCGGTTTTAGAAGTGAGCTATTGGAAAGCACTTTGAAAGAACCTTTTATCTCCTATTCCGATTCGCTCCTCTGTGATCATGCCGTCGTATTACAAATTCCCCGTAAATCCCAAGATTTAAACTCTTATACAACAGCTACAGCTTTAAGTAATGGGTGGGTATGGGAAATTCCCCTTGCAGACCGTATCAGCTTTGGATACGTCTATTCCAGTTCTTTTACCAATAAAAGAAAGGCGGAACTGGAGTTCAGAACATTTCTTGGGAAAAGATCTGACAACACCACATCTCGACACATTAAAATGAGAGTCGGAAGATCGAAAAGATTTTGGGTTAAGAACTGTATCGCAGTCGGCCTTTCTGGAGGATTTATTGAACCTTTAGAATCTACAGGATTACTACTTGCAAAGATCGGAATAGAAAATATCCTTAGTTACTTTCCCTCCAAGCGCTCCGATCCATTTCTGCAGGCCGAATACAACCGCATTATGGCAGAAAAGTATGATAGCACCATGGACTTCATTGTTCTTCATTATTGTACTACATCAAGAGAAGACTCTGAATTTTGGAAAGCAAACAAGCATTCCCTCGTCATCCCCGATGGAGTAAAAGACCGCTTGGAAAGATGGCATAATGGAATTTTAATAAGAAAAAATGAACATCTCTTAAACTCTAATTTTTCTGGTAATATGTTTGGTACTCATGGACACGAGAGACTTCTTACAGGAATGCACTACCTGCCTAAAAAAACTCCTGTATCTCTCAAGTTTCACGAGGGCACAGAAATAAAAGAACGCATAGAAGGCTTCCAGGAACATCTATCTCATTTAGCGAGTCAATACCCCAGCCACGATGATTTTATAAAACATTTGAATAAACCTCAGCCCCCCACGGCGCCCTAAAAAACCTCCAGCCTGCCTATCAAATCATCCTGTTCATCCTGTTCATCCTTCCCATCCTGCCTATCCTGTCCCCATCTCCACACTCTCGAAATCTACTGGCATAGATCATGCATAAATGACTCTGGTGAATGCCCATATTTAATAATTCATAATAGCTTAAGGGTATTCAATTAAAGACTGGCACCTAGATTAATGTGAGTGTGATGAAGAAGCGTAGGCATCTCTGTATCATACTTTTATCCGTCGGCGTACTCGTGGGTTGCTCCAAGGCTCCCAATGAGATGACTAATCTACGCCTCGAAAAAGCACACATGGATTTCATGATGATGGAATCCTATCCTAAGCTTCCAGAAAGACCCCTAGAACTTGAAGACCTTATCGCCTTTTCGCTAAATCGAAATCTGGATTTGCTAGCCCTCGAACAAGAATATCTCATACAAAAAGAAGTCTCCACAGGGGAAAAATTGTCCATGCTACCCTCCCTTAACCTCAACGGTGAGTGGAGTCACCGCGATAACGAAGCAGGGTCCAACGCCAAATCCCTCGTTACAGGTCTCACATCCACAGGAAGTTCCACTTCCTCACCACGCGGTACAAACCGCCGGGATTTCTCGGCCCTTTGGGGACTACTCGACTTCGGTGTCTCATACTACCGCTCCCGTCAGGAAGAAAATCGCGCCGTTATCGTCAAACAACGCTACGACCGCTTGAGGCAAAATCTTATCCTTGATGTCATTCAAGCCTACTGGAAAGCCGTGATCGCACAAAAAGCTGTCGAAGGTGCGCAATCTATTGTTTTTCTAGCGAAAGAAAGACAGGATCTCTTGCAAAAGCGCATCGAAAAACAAACCATTTCCGAAATCGAAGGATTGGAAAACGAAGAACGCCTCATCGAAATGCAGATTCGTCTACAAACTTTCCAAAGTGACCTATACAACGCCAAAACTGAGCTCGCATCTCTCTTGGGTATTGCACCCGGATCAGACTTTTCTCTCGCCGACATAAGTATGCACCCTCTTTCAAAAATAGCCATGAATGTTGAGGAACTCGAAAATACCGCACTACTATCAAGACCAGAGCTTTTCATTCAGGACCTCGAAGAAAAGGTCGATGCCGATGAGGTACGAGCCACCATTTTAAGTTACCTCCCAGGTCCTACACTCTTTGCTAATTATAACTACGACCGCAACAAGTTCCTGGTCAACAACGCGTGGGGTACCATGGGAATTCGCGCTGCATGGAACCTTCTCTCCATTCCACGCTATGCCAACTATGGCGGAATTGCCAAAGCAAAAGAAAGAAAGGGACAAAGAGAACGCCTTTCCATCTCAATCGGAATTTTGACACAGGTCCGGCTGGCCTTCCTCCTCCATCAGAATTCTATAGCACAACACAAACTGTCAAAAGATCTCTATTCTGTAAAATCTCGCCTGCTTGAAGCTATCAGAAAGGGGGAGAAACTGGGAGAATATGCCGGAAAAGAAGTCCTAAGGCTCGAGGCCGAAACCCTCTTCTCTAAAATAAATTCCCTCACCTCCTATGCTGAGATGCAAATATCTCTGGAAAGAATAAACAACTCCATCGGTAAACCTCTACATTACAGCTACCTTGACATGGAGAAAATCGAAGCCAGCAAACTCGGAGCCATCGGAGACGAAGAAGAAGTCATCGAAGAAAAAGCTCCTCTCGCCAAAGCTCCCAGCGAAGAGATTTCAAAAGTTGCCCAGGCAGCCAAACAAAGAGAAGAAGAGGAAGAAGAAATTATCGAAGAAATGCTGGAAGAGGAATTTACAGGAATCCCTTCTGCCACAGATACAAAAGAAGAAAAAGCCGCGAAAGCAGCAGAAGCCGATATACCTATCGAAGCGGACGAAGTTATCCAAGGTACCTGGCTCGAAGGAAACACCGCCGACGAAGAACTCGAAAACGTTACAAAAGAAGAGTTCACAGAATCCGCCGACGAGGAGCTCTCCGAAGAAGACATTCAAAAAATCAAAAAAAGCCGCGAAAAGAAACAGCAACAACAAGATCAGCCCCGAAGACAAAAAAAAGGAATCCAACTCATACGGGACGACACAAAAAGCCTACTCGACGAGAAGGTGGAGAAAATCACACAAGTTCTCTTCGAAGGCATGGATACACAAAGCTCCACAGCAGACGAAAGCGTCGAAGCCCGATCACTCCACGGCCTCAATATTTCACTGCCAATACCTGACTCTCTCATTAAGAGACCTCGATACAAAGATAGAACACAAAAACTCTCCGAGGAACAAATCTTCTCCCTCATTGGTGAAGATGATGCTGATGAATGGCTTACAGATGAAATCGTCGCAGACATCCTCAACGGAAATACTCACCACAAGAAACTCACAACAGAGGAAATTATCGCACAGCTTGGAGAAGACAATGCCGACGAAGAACTCACCCAGGAAATCATCCAAAATATCTTCGAGAAGAGTATATACCAATCACAAGTAGCCGAAATAGACGAGCAAATGGACATCGAAGAAGAGAGAATCCAGTCCATAGAGAAGCAGATTCACGAAGAAGAAATGGCTCGCGAAGAAGAAAAATCTCAGTTACTTGAAAAGCTGGGTATGGAAGAGCACGCCACAAGAGAAGAAATAAGTCTCACCCTGACCCCACTCCTCCCAAGAGAAGAAATCATCTTTACAGAACAAGGGCCATACGAAGAAACCGCCGAATTCTCCATAGAAACGGACAGCACTGACTTCGAGGTAACACTCGATCATGGGGAACACAGCACATTATCAATACACCCTTCACTCTACCAAGAAGATCCAGAGCAAAGGTTCGCTGAAGTTGTAGCCTTAGGATTTGAAAATCTTATCAAAGAAATATTCAGATTCCCAGTACAGAAAGACGGAAACGCTAAAAAACAGCATAAGTGGACCCTGGCAGAACTCCTAGATCAAAACTTCATACAGGAAGACTTTGCCGATGAATCTCTAACAATCGAGCCCTCTCAAACCACTACACCAGATGCTGAAGAAGGCTTCGAAGGCACACTCCGTGAAGACTTTATACATAATATCTCAGAAGAGCTTCTAGGGAGACTATTCAAAGAACCTCAGCAATTAAAAGAAAGTAAAGACCATATAGCCGAAAGACTGGGGCTCATAGAAGATTTCGCCGATGAGACATTAGAAGAGCTGGTCGGTGAACGTACCGCAAAAATCGCTGAAGAAGAGTTCGAAGCCAGTATAGAAGGGGACATATTAAAGCAAATCACTGAAAACGTCATGAAAGAGCTCTTCGATGAGCCCGAAATTATTGATGATAGTGAAATTGCAAAGCTTGGCAGTGTGAAATTCGAAGACGGCACACGTCAGAAAATTAACACAGAACTCACCGAAACTGTTCTTAAAAGACTCTTCGTTGACCCCAACCCCGAGGAAAGTATCGAGGATCTCGCAGATAGCCTGAAACTCTCGGAAGACTTCGCCGATGAGACAATAGAAAACTTCCAAGAAGCTGCAGCCATAGATCCAAGCATAGAAAGATTCGAGCAAAGCCTGGCAGAAAACCAAATGGCCAAATCGGACTATACCTATGAAATTAAAACAGAAAAAGATGAGAAAGTAGCCCATCCAAGTGTAGACCGATTCGAAGAAAGCATCCGTGAGGATCATACAAATGAACTCACAGAACATGTGCTAGATAGATTGTTTATAGACCCACACCCAGAAGAAAGCAGAAGCGAGATAGCCGAAAAACTCGGACTCATAGAAGACTTCGCCGATGAAAGCTTTCATGATATTGCTGTAAAAGAAAACGCTACAGCAAACGAGAAAACCTTTGAAGCCAGTATACACCCTGAATCCATCAACAGCCTTACCGCCGATACCCTTGAAAATCTATTCTCCGAGCCTGAAAAAATCGATGAAACAGAAATTGCTAAACAAAGTAGCGAAAAATTTGAAGGTGGACTCCGAGAAGACTTCCTCTTGGAACTTACAGAACCTGTCCTCAAAAGACTCTTTATAGACCCCAACCCTGAAGAAAGCACAGAAGACCTCGCATCAAGATTAGGTCTCGAAGAAGACTTCACTGATGAAAGTATTGATCATATCTTCCACAAAGAAACGAGCTCTAAAGGCGAGGAAGTCTTTGAGGTCAATGTTGATTCAACATCAACAGAGGAGCTTTCATTAAAAATACGAGAGTCTCTCTTTACAGAACCCGAAAAGATCGATGAAACAGAAATCGCTAAACTCAGCAGCGAAAAATTTGAAAGTGGACTCCGACAAGATATTCTCCTGGAACTTACTGAACCTGTCCTCAAAAGGCTCTTTATAGATCCCAACCCTGAAGAAAGCACAGAAGACCTCGCTGCAAGATTAGGTCTCGAAGAAGATTTCACCGACGAAAGTATTGATCAAGTATTCCACAAAGAAACGAGCTATAAAGGCGAAGAAGTCTTTGAGGTCAATGTCGATTCAGCACAAACCGAGGAGCTTTCATTAGAAATACGAGAGTCTCTGTTTACAGAACCAGGAAAAACAGACTTCTTAGAAACCGTACAAAGCAATAGCATTAAATTCGAAGAAAACGTGCCCCAAGAATATAGCAAAGAACTTACAGAAACTGTAATTGATAGACTATTCACTGATCCTTCCCCAGAAGAGAGCCTCGAGGAACTCAAGGAAAAACTGGGACTTCAAGAAGACTACACGGACGAAAAAATTGACTCCACAGAGACAGTCGTAACTATAGAAGATATTATAGCCAATACAATGGTGGATATGACTACGCAATTCGGCCTGTCAGAAGATTTTGCAGACGAACACTACAATGACCTCAGGCCGAAATATATTTCAAATAACGCTGAAGATGGCTTTGAAACATCCCTGAGACAAGATTATGAGAGAGAAGCCCTTAACTTTTCTTACGAAATCCCTGAGTATGAAGAAACCGTGATCACTACACCATCTGTAAACACAGCCGAGTCAAACTTTGAAATATCAATCAGAGAAGACTACGAATTCGATATTACAACAGCGCTCCCAGAGATTCCCGTAGAAGAAAGCATTGAGGAAATAAAACACAGTACAGAAAATCCCGAGACCGAAGAAATCGTTAAAGTAATACCCACATTTGATATAGAAAAAATACGAGAAATCGCCACAGAAGACTTCGCTGATGAAAGCATCGAAACCATTATCAAATCTCTTGTAGCAAGTGGAGAAGAAACACAGTTTGAAACTCGAGCAGGAGATGATTATGCCATTAAAATTACAGCACATGCCCTCACACAAGTTTCAGAGGAAATAGCCATAACTATCGAAACGGCATCTGTAAGCTTAAGCCATATAACAAATCTCATCCATGAGGATTTCGCTGACGAATCTATCGAAATCATCATCAGATCCCTCACAGCGAATAATGCCGAAGAACATTTCGAAACGTCTATGGGATACTCAGAAATATCTCTCGAAGTCCCTTTGGATAAAGCTACAAATGTAAAAGAAAATATCACAGATACGCTCCTCTTCAATGAATCAGAAAAATACTTTGAATCATTCCTTCAAGAAAAATCCCCATCCCAAGTAGAGGAAATCACCATCATGCCAAGAAGGAGGATACTATCTGACTTTGCCGAGCAACGCTTTGAAGAAATTACACCTCTTGTCCAGGAAATCCAGGTAGAGCAGGACAGTACAGTCATCGCAATACCCATAGAACATTATCTCTTTGAGGACTCTGCTGACGAATCCATAGAGAACATCATAAAATCCCTCATAGCTAAGGGCGCAGAACATCGCTTCGAAGCTTCCTTGGCAGAAGAAGAAGAAGAAGATATGTCCGTCGATGAAGAAATACAGACTATCAAGTTCACAACCGCCAAAGAAATAGTCCTGTCCATCCAAGAACAAATAGAACAAATTCCACAAGAGGATTTCGCTGATGAAAGCATAGAATCCGTCCTGAGATCTCTCACCGCAAGCAACGAAGAGAGCCACTTCGAATCACGAGTACAGCATGAGTACAAAGACAAACTCGCAAAAGAAATTCTCTCAAGAATGCAAAAAAAAGAAAAAAAAGAAAAATCTAAAAAGCAAACCAGTAGTAATCGAAATGGAGACGTAAATGGAAAAAGGTAGCCACCTTTTCCCATTCACGCCTCCAAATAATAAGGAGACCATCAAATGAAAACTCTTCAAGGTATTATTACCTTATTCGTCACATGTCTATCGATTCTTACACTACCGTGTGCTGCCACAAGCTATATGGACCAATATGCGGTCAACCTAAATAAGGACGGAATACCTACAGAATACCGCATTGTACTCGACCCAAGACAGCGAACCACTCTTTCCGCTGAAGTAAATTCAAAAATAAAAGAAATCTCCCGAGAAATGGGCGATGCTTTTAATTCTGGGGACATACTAGTTAGACTTGAAGACAAAATCTTCCGTGCCATACATAAAAAAACAAAATTCCTTCTCCAACGTGCCCAGGAACAGCTAACCGCAAAACGAGAACTCTTTGATGATAACGTGGCCTCCTTATTTGAATTAAAAAATGCCCAGGCGGAACTCGCTGTCGCAGAAGCCGACCTCGAAACCGCCATGAAAGAACTAGAATCCTGTACCATCACAGCGCCTTACTCCGGGCACATTGACAATATCCTCATCAATCAGCACGAAACCATACAAGTAGGGCAACCTATAGTGAAAATTGTCAACGACAAAACTCTTCTGGGAAAACTACTCGTCCCTTCCTATTTCTTTGATAAAGTCAAACTCGGACAAGCTCTTACAATAAGACTAAAAGAAAATGATCAAGATATTTCAGCGGTTATCACACACATCGGTGCTGTTATCGACCCTTCGAGCTCTATGTTTAAAATTTTTGCAGAGATCGATAACAGAGATGGTAATCTACGTGCCGGAATGACAGGAACTACATCATTAAAAGATTTTTAAAGGGGTCACCATGCAACCTGAAAATGCTCCATCCTCAGCAGCAGAGGCGCCGTCAGCTGTCGAAGTCCTTGCCCTACTGCACCAGTTGAGCCTTAGTGCTTGTCGTAGTTCCACAAGCCAAGCTCTCATCTTCCAGATACTCAACGATACCGTACAGCTGGCACAATACGATAGAGCGACTTTATGGGACATCTCCGACAACAACATCAAGTTATTGGGAATCTCCGGACAAGCCTCTCCCAATCAGGCTACGGGTATCGCTGAGAAGTGGTATACGCTGGTAAAAGACCTCAAGGCCCCTGACACCCCACAAACCCTCACAAAAGATAGCTTCACAAAAGAAGAAAGAATCTGGCTGGAATTGCAAGCTAGCCCATCTTCACCAAACGTTCAATGGTTCCCTATCTTCTCAAAGAAAAAACTGGTGATGGGTCTCTGGCTGGAGAGATGGGCAGGAAGCGCCTGGCAAGAAGAAGAAATCAACATCCTAAATTTCCTTATGCAAGGCTACGGAGTAGCGTGGGAAAAATTCGTTCCAAAATTCACACTGAAAATGCTCGGGAAAAGGCAATATCTATTCCTCTTCATTATACTCTTCTGTGCTCTCTTCCTCATTCACATTCCTCTCCGTATTGTAGCCCCTTGTGAAATCGTCCCCAAAGACCCTGTCATGATTACGGCTCCCCTCGAAGGTATTGTTGAAGAAGTCATCGTCCGCCCGGGACAACACATCAAAATGGGACAAATACTTTTCGTATACGATAAACGCGTCCCCACACAAGAACTTAAAGTCGCGCAAAAACAGGTACAAATCATCCAATCAGAATTGCACCGGGCGATAACCCTCTCCTTCGAAGATGCCCGTTCTCTTCCAGAAATCGCTACCTTGAGAATTAAACTACAAAAAGAACAACTGCGGCTGGAGCTGGCTCAATACCAAGTGAGCAAACTAGAGGTTACATCCCCGATGGATGGCATAGCCATGCTTGACAGCCCTGAACAATGGCGAGGAAAACCTGTACGCATTGGGGAGAGAGTCCTCGTTGTCAGCAACCCCAAAATGACAAAAATACGCCTCTGGATACCTGAATCTGATAACGTCATCCTCGACAGAAGCAAAGACCTGAAGATCTTTCTTAATGTTAGCCCCGAACACAGCATAAAAGCTAAGCTTGACTACATCGCCGATTACACACAAATGACTGACAAAGGAATCCCCAGTTTTGTATCTGAAGCCGAATGGATTAGTGATGACGTAAATGTAAAAATGGGGCTGAAAGGAACAGTGATTCTCTACGGTCAAGAGGTCTCCCTCTTCTACTGGGTCGTACGACGCCCCTGGGCCTCTCTCAGAAGCATGGGAGGGTTTTAACAGCACTCGCGTTTGAGGGCTAAAAGATTCACCACTGAGCCACTGAGAGCACGGAGGAAGAGTGAGACAAGGAGAAGCTAAGCGGCTATTCTGCTAGGTCCAAGTCTATTGAAATCGACTTATGAAATTTGTTTGTGTCATAAGCTCTCCCTCAGATATCTCACATTTTCTCTGTGATCTGGTACAGTGCACCCACATAGGTAACACTTTCCAGCACTAACATAGTTATAAGTGAAACGTAAATTTTTTCTGAGCGCCAGAGGCGTGGCATTATGTAGGCTGGGTCGAATCCGAGCATAGCGAGAGAAAGGCCCGGTATTTCAGGTTTGTGTAAATTATATTGAGCTGCGGCAGCTGCGACACTTAAAAAAGTACCACATTATTGGAAAACTAGAGAGTACTAGTTTTGTGGAAAAAGAGAAAACACTTGCTGCTTAAAAATAAAATTTACCTCCAGATAAAATTACACCTGTGGGAGCCCTATTCTAGAATAATATTTGAAAAAACCCAGGAGGCTAAATTTCTAGCGGTACTTTCCCAACCTTGATTACCATGTAACGGCTCTTCGGGGGGGGCTTCTTCGCTTCTATTACTGAGATTGTGAAAAACCTCTTCAGTAAGGTGCTTCATAAATTCGTCGGTAAATGATTGCTTTTGCATCAAACTTTTAACACTGCTTGCATAGAAAACAGCTCTTTCTTCCAAGTTGGGACGACTTCCCAGAGGGAGCTCATATTTACCAGGAACTCCATCATATAATTTCTGCGTATGCTTCTCTATGCTAGAGTCGAGAAATTGTCGGATCCTATCTTTTTGAGATTGCTCCATAGCTTCTCTCTCACGTTTAGGGAGATCGCTAGAAATTTTATTTTCTGTGAATTCTTCAAAAATATTATCGAGAGCCAAGCAAATACAATTTTCCAACTGATCCAGGTTATTGACACAGCCGCTTGCTAGAGCTTCTCCCAATTCTTTGTCTGCATGGTATAAGATACCCACTTTACAAAGTTTTTTGGAGCTAGTCATTGGGTCAAGGTATTCATGTTTAATAGGTAATTCTGCATTTTGGAGAGCTTGTCCGACCCTGGTTTGGTGCATCAAACGGGGGCCACCTACTCTGTACCTAGCCAGTCCCAATTTCTTTGAATACGCATCTGAATTGTCAGGCTTTGTTTCAACATTCAAAGGAATGGATCCTGCAACTTCTGACTCTCTAGAAAAATAAATTTTTTTAGGCATATCTTTTGCAAATGGCAAGCCTTGGATAGATATTCCATTAATTCTAAAAGCCGAGATGACAGAATTCTTGGCGACTTTAAGCTGTTCACTAATGGCTTTGATTGTATCTTCTTTTCTCTCCAGAGGAAAATTGCTTAACCTTTTGCAAATTACATCAATGTCATCCTGAAGATCACCAATTGCTCTGCCGAGTGCGTTAATGCTTTCTGAATCTGTACTTACAGAGCCTATAATCTGCTGCATCATTATTTGTAAGTCGTTGATTCTTAGGGCTACACCTCTTGCTTCTTTAGTTTCAAAAGCCTTTGCGTCTACTTCAGAAGAATGTGAAAGCATGGGATTTCTTTCAGATGGACTACTGGAGATATTGAACTCCGTCATTAACTTCCTCGCCTTTATCTTCATTATTTCAGGAATTTATATTGAATGTGATCGACGTAGCGGTCTCTCAACTTGAGGCACATTTTGTCCTGATTTTGGGCATGGTTCAATTTTAAGTATTTTCATCTAACACTTTTCCTGAGCCCGGACGCTCTCCAGGCTCAAGAAAAGTGTTAGATGAGATTGACCTGTACCTGATTTTGGATCGCTCGCAACTCCCCCTACCTGGAAAAGTAGGTGAGTTGTGGGCGATTCAAAACGTCCCTGTTGTTCCTTCAAAAGTAACAATTACTCGTTAGTTGCTATTACACAACACCTTAAGGTTGTCGCCTTTCATCTTCCTCAAAGTCCCTTGAATTTCGCACAACTGACCTTTCACTGATCCAAACTTCTTATTTTCAATCATCTTGTCGATTTTCTCGAGCATTTGATTTATCTTACAATCTATTTTTTCCCGCTTCACTGGATTATAAGTATCTTCCCTGCAATCCATGGCCTGCTGAAACAAGTCCTTCATATCAGGATAAATGTCAAAAACCGTAAAATACTCAGCTTTTAGTAACAAATTATGATACATATTAATACCTATATTTATTCAAATTAGTACAAATATACATTATTACTATCGGAAGCTTATACAAACACATAAGTAATTTTTTAAACTAACTAGTTCTGTATTCAACAAGCGTAGTTATTTAACCTATAACAATTAATTTCAAGTTCTTTTACATTAAGATCTTATGCCTTAATCATAATTAAATTATTTCTTTACGATTACTTTATATAGCCCCTCTATAATAAAAGAAAGGCATAAAACAAAAGATTAAGACTATGAATAAACTTTACTTTCTACTAATTACATTAATATCTCTTTCCTTCGGAAATGCAGAAGCCTATATCGGTGGCCAACACACCAAGAAATACACTGGTGTCGGTGTAAATGCCGTAGTTCTAAGGGCTCAGGGTCAAATATGGCTGAATAACGGATCGACTTATATGCCTGACCTTCATGGACAAATGAAAATTAAACGATGGAAGTCTGGGGATCCCCTAGCCATCTCCTATCAGGGAAGAAATCTCTACTCCATGTACAATGTACGTACAAGAGAAGTCGTATATGCTGTGGGTGAGGGTGGATATATGTCCAGTAGCACCAAAAAATCTATCTTTGCGTGGTAAAGGCTACAAGCGCCCTCTACTAGACTAAAAATGAAAGGCCATCTTTGGGCCCATTCCATTGCAGATCACTCGAGACAAGCTCTCTAAGCCTCTTTAAGATACATCCTATGTACACATTAATAAGAATTAACCGTAAAAAACCGATATGTGTTCCCTCACCCGAGGCTTTTTAACCAGACGGCCCTCCGGGCTCAGGAATTTTCAATTGCCTCTGACGGGCTCAATAATCTATATCACACCACCACTCGCAAGGCTCGATCACCCGAGGCTTTAACCGGACGCCCTCCGGGCTCAGGAAAAATGTTACCTTAAATTGAACCATAGCAAAAATCCCACTCCTTCTTTTTCTTCCCTCTTCTTATCTTCCTTCGCGACCTTCGCTGCCTTCGCGTTCCTCTTCTCTTTCTCTTCTTCCTTCTTCTTTTCCTCCTTCTCGACCTCCCCGTCCTTCGCGTTTAATCAATCAGAAAGACCACTCTACCTCATATCCCCCATCACCTCGTCCACTCAAGAAATCCCCTTTTTCAACAAGGCCCACACCCGCTGGTGTTCCTGTAAGTAAGATATCCCCTGCGCATACGGGATAGTAAGCCCTCACATAGTCAGTCATATAATCAAGAGAAAAAATCATCCTCGAAGTATTGCCCTCTTGAACGACTTCTCCATTTTTTGACAGAGAAAAAGAAAACCCCTCTAGCTCTAACAAACTAGCCACAGAAAAAAAGGGTCCTATGGGACAAGCATTCTTAAAAGACTTCGCCTTTGTCCATGGGTGCCCTTTGCTTTTAAGCTTCCCCTGCAATTCTCTCGCTGTTAGGTCGAGTGCCAGACAAGCCCTTTCCACTCTCAAGCTTTCCCCAAACTGTAGACCAAGCTCTACCTCATAGTTAATGTCTCCTACACCCTCGGGTAAAACGACTCTCTCATCTGCTTCCAGTATGCAAGAACCTGCCTTCAAAAAGATTAAAGGCTCACTTGGGACTTCATTTCCAAGTTCCTCAGCATGACTTTTATAATTCCGGCCTACTGCCCAGATATTTCGAACCAACATTGACATCTTATCCTCACAAAAAAAATGCGGAAACGGGAAATTCCCGAATCCGCACTTTATACTCTAAAGCAAATTTCTCAAAGATTTTCAAAACTTCTCAAAACTTTTAAAAAGTATCAAAGCCCCTCAAAACTTTTTAAAATTTACACTCTCCAATGATCACCATAGAGGCCTTGAATTTCATTAGCATAAAGACGCTGAACAACAGGACGCTTAAGCTTCATTGTGCTTGTCAAGGTATCATCGTTAATAGAAAAGTCCCTTTCCAATATCACAAATTCACTGACTCTCTGTGCTTTAGAAATAGCTTTCAGGTTCGCTGTTTTAATGCCGTCTTTCAAAAGCAGCTTGACAACAGGGTCATCCTTAGCATCAAGTGTTGTCATAGCATTACTTCCAGCCTTACGGAGTTCTTTGCGAACGGCTTCTGTAAGGCTCACTGTAGGGCTTCCGTCTTCATTAAGGTCTGTAGGTAATGTGATGAGGCATCCAAGAAACTTCTGCTTATCACCTACAACAACAGCATTCGATACAAAAGAAATTGCAGCTTTTATGTTATTCTCGATAAGAACGGGAGCAACATTCTCGCCACCCGCTGTGATGATCAATTCCTTCTTTCTTCCTGTGATAAAGACGTTTCCTTTGTCATCAACCTTTCCAAGGTCACCAGAAGCTATGAAGCCGTTAGCATCAAACATCTCTCTTGTTGATTCTTCGTTGTGCATGTAGCCCATGAAGATATGACGGCCCCGAAATTTCAGCTGATGAACTCCATCAAACATGAGTTCTGAACCATCGAAAGACTTTCCGCAAGAGCCTACTTTGTAATCCCCTAGGCGACACATTGTTTGTGGTCCAGCACTTTCGCTCATTCCGTAGATATCAAGAATGGTGATGTCTCTTTCTGCAAAGAAGTTCTGTGTCTTCTCGGAAATCGGCGCTGCTCCTGCAAAGGTGAGGCGTACTCTATCAAATCCAAGAGCTCCTTTAACTTTACTGAATAGGATCTTGTTTGCGATCTTCCAGCCCCTTGGCTTACGACTACCATTTTGGCGGGCAATAGATGTCTGTACACCTTTCCTCTTGGACCAGCGAAGTAATGGAAGCTTAATATTTCTTCCAGACCAACTTCCCTGGAGCTCTTCTACAACTTCTTTACCTTTATTTGTCATTGTCTCTTCGATCTTTTCCCAAACACGAGGAACGCCTAAGAACAATGTAGGACGAACAGCTTGTAATGTCTTAACCAGGGTTCCCTTCAATGCTGTAGGCTGAGCAAAAGACACTGTACTTCCGTAAGTAATCGGACCATACATATCGACTAACTGTGCTGCCACGTGGCTTAGAGGCAGGTAGCTAACCATTTCGTCATCCTGACCCATTTTGAACTGATCGCCAATCACATTAGTTACCCATGTGAGGTTATCGTGACTCATCATCACAGCCTTAGGCAAACCTGTTGTACCACTTGTGTAAATCAAAGAACTACAAGAGCCAGGATTCTGCGCTGCAATCCTTTCATTCAATGCTGCGTCGGGAACGTTTTCTCCGAGCCTCATGAACTCATTCCATGTCTTAACCTTTGGATCATTCCAGGTATTCACTGTAGCATTCCAGACCACAAAGCACTTTACAGCACTAAGGTCGTCGCGCAATCCATCATATTTCTTTAGCTGCTCTTCGTCTTCCAGAACTATTACACGAGCGCTGCAGTGAGCCGCAACATGCTTGCACGCCTCTGGGTTATTCGTAGCATAGATCCCGGCAGGAATCGCATTAGCAAAAATGGCTCCGATATTTGCTACCATCCATTCGTGGGAGTTAAAGCCTTGAATAGCCACCCCTTTATGAGACTCTACTCCAAGATGAATCAACGACTTGGCAAATTGTTTTACATGCTCAGAATACTGTAACCACGTAACAATTCTCCATTCTCCATTCACTTCAAACTTGTGTGCAGCCTTA
Organism: Chlamydiales bacterium; assembly: GCA_047611865.1. Classification (GTDB taxonomy): domain Bacteria; phylum Chlamydiota; class Chlamydiia; order Chlamydiales; family JBDQID01; genus JBLFWS01. The sequence continues at coordinate 7,495 of JBLFWS010000027.1, read as the reverse complement.
TTAGGAAAACTTCCCACTGTTGTATTAAAAACTTCAGTAATAGTACGGGCCTTGAGGTTCGCTGGGTATGTGCTACCCACACGGATAGGTAAAGAAACAGATGGATCCGTTGTCCAGTAAACCCCTTTTCCTGCTTGTTCATTGTAGCCTAATTCACGATTGAGGTTTAAAGCACAAGGCTCGAAATCGGCTTCGTCTATATCAGACAGTTCAAAGCTCTTCTCTTCCGCGGCTTCAAGAAGACGGCTAGCTTCCAAAGTTTCCATAACTTCCGTTACGGCTTCATTCAAGACTTCTGTGGCAATCTGAGAAATTTTCGCTTCTTCAGAACCTTCTCGTGACTGCTCTCTTTGAGCAACAGGAGCTGTATCGCCAGGACTTACAGGGATAGACACATTCACATCTGTAATTGAGGTCATCTTGCTTCCTTTAACTTAGTTTTGTGTAAAATATCGTAAAATAAAATATTTAAAGCTATTCTCAACAGCCATAAGGCTGAGACTTTTAACGTGTCGAAATATTTTTTCCTATTTTTTTGTCTTGCAAGCTCTTGCCAAAATCCAAAAGAGACTGTAAACCCTAGTGCTTTGTCAAGCTTGAAAATACTAACAATATGAGGCTCTAGATGTCTGTTTATACCTCCGATACAATCAAACCCACAGTTTCTCCAGCAAAACGCACAAAGCAAGCCGTCAACCCTATCAGAGTAATTTGCAGACAAATCCCTGTCATAAATAAGGAAAGAGAAACCTTAGGTCTTGATCCCTTGATAGATCTGACAATAGGACAACCACATATCCCGATGAATACTGCAATTCTCGAAAAGCTCATCGAAAAACTACAAGAAATAAAAGACCTTCCCCGAGAACAAATCACAAAAGAAATGGGTTACTCCAACTCCAGTGGCCTCCCAGAGGCAAGAGAAGCTATTAGCCGTTTCTACAACTACACCTACCCAGAAGTCAAAGCACAAGATCCCTTCACACCCGAAGAAGTTATAGTATGCAACGGAGCAGCAGGCGGGATGGTTCTCGCCCTCAAAACCTTGATCGAAGACTCTGACGTTGTAGCAAGCATCTCTCCATGCTTTCCTGCTTACTACAACCAGATAGAGGATTGTGGAGGCACTCTTGCAGAGATCCGGGTTTCACCTGATTCCTCATTCGCTGAGACAATCGACTTTTTTCTCTCTCAACGCCCCAAAGTAAAGGCCTTTATATGGAATGACCCCAACAACCCTCTCGGAACAAAACAAAATAGAAAGTCTCTGGAAGATGTCGCCAAAGTCCTACGCATGTATCCCAACCTTATCATCATACACGACGAGGTATACCGCGAAATAGTCCACAATGGTCCCTGTCTATCGCTGATAAATGTAGCCCCCGACTTGAAAAACCGTTCCATCATCATTCGATCTCTGGCAAAAGAATTAGCAGGAGCTCCAGGAATTCGAGGGGGTATGGTGTCTGCGCCCACAGCCTTACTTTCCCCAAGAGGAGAACACCACAACATCATCCAATACATGAGCAACGAGCAACTAAGGGATACCGTCAGTGTCAATGTCTTCACGCAACACGCTCTTATCATAGCTCTAGAAGAAAAGATGAATGGCAACTCCGATAAATGGGAAAGAATGATTCAAAATGAATACAGACAAAACGTTCAGTACATGAGTAATCTGCTCACACAAGAGGGTCTCCCCCCCCTATACAAACCCGAAGGGGCGTTTTATATAGTAGTTAACGCAAAAGCTTTTCTGGGAAAAGAAATCCCCGACACACTCGTTGTAGATAATGATGATGGCACAGGGACAAAATACAGCAATCTACATGAAATGATCGGCAGCTCCACCCTTGAAAATGATATCCACATTTCCACATTCCTGCTGCACATCGCAGGTGTCGCCACAGTCCCGGGATCAGGCTTCGGATTAAAAAAAGAGGATGCCACACTCCGTATCTCTTGCGCCAATACCCTGGAAAACCTGCGTACTGCTGTGGAACAGATGTCTATGGCCAAGAGTCTATTATAGAATTCCATTAAGAATAATGCAGATCATTTTGCAAAATTCCCACATGTTAAGTTATAGTAAAAAATTAAATTAAAAATATAAGGATGCAAGCCATGAAAACAAAATCAGCTCAGTCTGAAGGTTCTACATTCCAAAAAGATCCCATCGATCTAAAAGGAATCCATCACCTGGAGTTCTGGGTAGGCAACGCAAAACAAGCTTCTTTCTTCTACCGTCAAGCCTTCGGCTTTTCTCTAAAAGCTTACTCCGGATTGGAAACAGGAAATCGCGACTTTGCTTCTTATGTTCTTAGACAAGGGGAAATAACCCTCGTCTTCTCCACTCCTTACGACAAAAATCATGAAATGAGCAGCCACATCCAAACACACGGCGATGGCGTCAAAGACATTGCATTTCATGTAGATGACGTAGACAGCTGCTTCAATGCAGCCGTTAAGAGAGGCGCCGTAGCCGTATCCCAACCTCAAGACATAAAAGATAATAACGGAAGCATCAGAAAAGCCTCCATCCGAACATACGGAGACACCATCCACTCCTTTATTTCGACAGACAAATATAAGGGCCCCTTCCTTCCCTCATATCGCGAAGAAAATATTCAGGGAAAAGACACCGGTATATACTTCATAGACCACGTAGTTGGAAACGTAGAAGAAGGAAAAATGGATGAATGGGTAAACTTCTACAAAAAAATCCTGGGCTTTAGCCAACTCACTCACTTCACAGATGACGACATATCCACAGAATATACCGCCCTTATGTCAAAGGTAATGCAAAACGGCAGCGGACGTATCAAGTTCCCCATCAATGAACCTGCCCAAGCAAAGAAGAAATCCCAAATTGAAGAATACCTGGATTTCTACAACGGCGCAGGCGTTCAACATATAGCCCTACGTACAGAAGATATCATCAAAACAATCACTCACCTGAGAGAGAATGGGATTGAATTCCTCGAAGTTCCCCACACTTACTACGACAATCTCGAAAAGCGTATAGGAAAAATCGATGAAAGCATGGATACCATACGGAAGCTCGGCATCCTGGTAGATCGCGATGATGAGGGCTACCTCTTACAACTCTTCACAAAACCTGTAGAAGACCGTCCTACTGTATTCTTTGAAATTATCCAACGAAAAGGCTGTCAAGGCTTCGGTGTAGGAAACTTTAAAGCTCTCTTTGAGGCTATAGAAAGAATACAGGAAGAAAGAGGTACTCTCTAATGCATCGTTACCACACATTGGGCAAAATCCCACCCAAACGACACACCATTTTACAAAAGCCTGATGGTGGAATATATTATGAAGAACTCAAAGGAAATAAGGGCTTCTCCGGCCCTTCTTCTTTACTCTACCATATTCACCGCCCTACCCAAATAAAGAGTACAAAACTTCTAAGTACTACTACTCTCGAAAAAGATCCCGACCCTTCCGTTCGCATGCGACACTTGAGATCGGCTCAAATAAAAACCGGCGGAAGCCCCACTATGGACAGGACTCCTGTCATGTTCAATAACGACGTAACCCTTTCCATGGCCTACCCGGACAAAGAAGACGACTTCTACTTCCGTAACAGTCAGGCTGATGAAGTCATATACGTCAGCCACGGTAGCGGCGTGCTGGAAACAGCATACGGAGAAACCCCCTACAAGGACGGCGACTACATTGTGATACCAAGGGGCATCCTCCATCGATATCGCCTCGGAAAAGAAAAAAACTGTTTCTTTATTATTGAGGGCGTCGGCGAAATAAAAACTCCCCCCCACTACCGCAACGAGTACGGACAGCTTGTCGAACGCAGCCCCTACTCGGAAAGGGACTTCAAAACCCCGGGAAGGCTCACCACCATCGACAAAAAAGAAGATACCCCTATCAGAATAAAGCACAGGGACTCCATCACAGAAGTAATCTTGAATCACCACCCTTTTGACGTAGTCGGTTGGGATGGCTATTACTACCCCTATACCTTCAGCATCCACGACTTCGAGCCCATAGTGGGACGTATCCACGAACCCCCTCCCGTTCACCTAACCTTCCAGGGGCATAACTTCGTAATTTGCTCCTTCTGTCCACGCCCATACGACTTCGATAAAAATGCCATCCCAGCACCCTACCATCATGCAAACGTCATGTCCGACGAAGTCATCTACTATGCCAAAGAAAATTTCATGTCTCGTAAAGGTGTCGAATATGGATCCATCACCCTCCACCCAGATGGTCTGACACACGGCCCCCACCCGGGTAAGACAGAGGAATCCATCGGAAAAAAATATACAGACGAGCTAGCCGTGATGGTAGACACATTTTACCCTCTGCACGTCACAAAAAATGGCTTAAAGATAGAAGATCCTGACTACACCACCTCATGGCTTGAATAGAAGGAGTTTTACCATGCAGTCCACACAATGTACAAAAGCTTTCCTCAAAGGTATCATAGACTTTGCCGGAATGTTCCCTCCAGCTAAACTGGCGCTAAAAGATGCTCTCGGAAGCTTTGGAACCTACTTAAGAACAGATGAAGGTATAATGCTATCTCACTTCCTCTGCCCAATGAGTTCCCTGAATGATCTGGGATACCATATGAAGACGTACAGTGGACCAACACCTCTACTTATCTCCGCTATAGGAAGCCCCATAAAAAAGGGTAGCGCGTTTTCTTCCACATTGGGAGACGACCTCAATGCCATTATCGATTTCCACGGTCGTATCGAAGGCAAAGCCATAGTAAAAATGTATGAAACAAAACTACCTTGTACCCAAACATCGACCACTCATCTTACTGTAGATATAGTCGAACTCCTTCAAAATCACGTTTCCCCATTTTTTGAAATCTCTTTAGAGGATAATTGGCGAGAAATAATCGCACAAGTTGCTGAGGCATTTCACGCCACTGAGCAGGAATTCCGAGCTGGCGGCCTCCCCACGGGAGTAAAACTCCGCTGCGGAGGCGTCAAACAGTCAGCTTTCCCCAGTGTAGAAGAAGTCGCAAGCTTCATCGCAGCCTGTCGCGAGCATTGTGTTCCCATGAAATTTACCGCTGGTCTACACCACCCATTTCGCCACGACTGCCCAAAGCTAAAGTGTAAAAACCACGGATTCGTCAATGTTTTCGCTGCGGGTATCCTCGCATGGGTACACGACCTAACTCAAGATGACATCTCCGAAATCGTTGCCGATGAAAACCCTGATAACTTCAGCTTTGATGAAGGTTTCAAATGGAAAAACCTTTCCGCAAGCTCTCAGGAGATAGAAAAAATTCGAAAACAAATTTTTCCCTCCTTTGGATGCTGCTCCTTCACAGAACCCCTTAAAGACCTTAAAACCCTAGGATGGATTTGATGACAACAGACGAAACACACAACCCCCAGCTCAAGTCTTGGATAGACGTTGAAGAAAACTCTCACTTTCCCATACAAAACCTCCCTTTCGGCGTCTTTTGCAAAAAAGACAGCAAAGAAAAACATATCGGAACTGCAATAGGAAATTACGTTGTCGATCTGACTCTGCTCGCAAACTCAGCTCTGCTTAACACACCTCTCCTAACAGGAACTCAAGTATTCAGCCAAGACACCTTGAATCCCTTTATGAAACTCGGAAAAAAAGCCCGGATAGAGGCACGTAAAGCCATCAGTAAGCTGCTGAATGCTAACGAGCGACGATTAAGAGACGACAGATCCCTACGCAACGAAGTCATCATACCCATGGATGATGTAGAAATGCAAATGCCTGTTGACATCGGTGATTACACAGATTTTTATTCATCTAAAGAACATGCCACAAATGTCGGTACCATGTTCCGAGGAAAAGAAAATGCCCTGATGCCCAACTGGATACACGTCCCCGTTGCCTACCACGGCAGGTCTTCTTCAATAGTAAGTAGCGGTCAGGATATCAGAAGACCCATAGGACAAAGCAAAGCAGACGATGCCTCTGTCCCCTCTTTTGGCCCCACACGTCTCTTGGACTTTGAACTGGAAATGGGATTCTTTATCGGAGAGGGAAATGCTCTCGGGACGGCTATACCTGTAGAAAAATCTGAAGAACATATCTTCGGACTAGTCCTTTTAAATGACTGGAGTGCACGCGATATACAAAAATGGGAATACGTTCCACTCGGTCCCTTTCTGGGGAAAAACTTCGCCACCTCCATTTCCCCATGGATTATCACTCTTGAAGCACTGGAACCTTTTCGCTGTGAAGGACCCAAGCAAGACCCTGAACCACTGCCGTATCTACGCAGTAAAGGACCTTGCCTCTACGATATAAACCTGGAAGTACACCTTCAGGGAGAAGAAATGAGCGAATCCCACCGCATCTGTAGCAGCAACTACAAATACCTCTACTGGAATATGCATCAGCAGCTGGCACACCATTCTGTGACAGGATGCAATATGCAGACAGGAGACCTTCTCGCATCGGGAACCATCAGCGGAGAAGCCCCTGAAAGTAGAGGCAGCATGCTCGAGCTTTCCTGGAAGGGAACTGAGCCCATAAATTTCCCCAACGGAGAAACGCGTAAGTTTATACAAGACGGGGACCGTGTCACCATCACGGGATGGGCTCAAGGGCAGCACTACCGTATTGGCTTCGGAGAAGTCACAGGGAAAATCCTCCCTGCACTAAAGCCCGAGATGGTAATGGCGTAAAGCCTGTAGATGGCGCAAAGATTCAGTTTCTTTGCGCCTTTCATGGGGCTTCGCCCCAAGCCCCACCTAAAGGGCCAGCCCTCTGGACTCCTATGCAGTGCCTGAGGCTTTAAGCGCACTTATCAAAGCCCTTTTTCCCTTTCTCTTCTACGCTCGATGAACTTCGTCCCTCTCACAAAGCAGTCAGCAGCAATGTTCCATTGATACTGAAAAGCCCGGATTTGCCGGTTGACGATACCTGTCGAAATATGAATTGAAGCTAGCCTTATATATCCCATGTAACACACAAACTTCTCAAGCGTATCCTCTTAAAACCTTATTTTCTAAGAGTGTTTTTCAATAAAATAAAGACTGAAGGTCTTAAATACTGCCAGCCCAAGGAAACGCCCCATACGCATCAAGCTAAACACGTAAGCTATTACAATAGAGGGTTTTATATAAAATAAAAACTCCCGAAAAGAGATGTTTTGATTTGCCAATAATTAAGTGATTTTACATTTTAAGGCAAAGCATTCGTAAAAGAATGGTGTGATATATCCGAAAGCCCGGAGGGCGTCCGATCAAAGCCTCGGGTGACGAGCCTGCGAGGAACCCGTGGTTATGTAATTAGAAAATACAGAGCCCGGAGGGTATGATCTAAGCACATAGGTAACAAACTCTCTAAGTACATAGGTTACACTCACTAACCACATAGGTCACAAATAGTGTAAACTCTTTCACCTCAATGCTTTAACAAATATGAGGTGTCTTATGACATGGAGATCTACAAGCGTGGAAAAAGTTAGATTAGAATTTATAAAGCAATATTTTCAAGGAACCCAGAC
>JBLFWS010000026.1:0-28134 GCA_047611865.1 Chlamydiales bacterium | reverse complement strand
TATTTTACTCCTGAAACCCCAAAAGCATGATAAAGCAAAGAAGTAGACATAGACCCCTCCCTTTGGTTTTGACTGTCTATCTCTATGCAAATGCTATGCCTCTAGGGATACTAGATGCGGATGAACCATTTTTTTTCTGTGAGGAGACGATGCCTATAAGAATAGAGCTTGTTAAATAAGCTTTGAGACGGTGATCTCAATGAGAAGTTATGAAAGAATTGAGGAATTCTACACGATTAACTCTCGAAGTCTACCTTCCCTATCTCACTGGGCCAGTGATGAATTGTAGAACAAGGTCGTAAGAATAGGACTGAGCACATAAAGGTATTAACAGTTCACATCCTAAGAATTTTCTCAAAGTCGGGATCTTAGATTTACTGCTACACTTGAAGACTTATAGAAGTAAAATAATTTGATAATTTGACACAAAGAACCCGTCATTTGGCCTTAGGAATTGTGAAAGAATAAAGTATTTATTTTGAGCACATCTTGTTCAGTAGATACAAGGAGTAAATTCGCAACGGCGTAGATAGTTTATAAGGTGAGTTCAAAAGGGATATTTTATTTTTACATAGTTCCTTAGATAAAGCAACTCGGTCCAAGATACTTTAAAGCACCAAAAGATTCCGTTGATTTTGCAACACGGATTAGTTTTGGATCAACAAAAGTATTACTTACAGAACATTTAATTCTATAATTGTTGAGGTCAAGGTAAAAGCCAGTATCTCCGGGGAGAATCACTGTGTCGACATCTTCAGAAGTGGCTAATTCTTCGCGCATTTTTTTGACAACTTCCATCCGAATGTCGCCTTCTCTTCCACTGTACTCACAGCTAAGTAATAAGCGCGGACGAACCTCTTTAGCTAAAGAGAATGTGCCATAATATCCAAGACAGTCATCATTGTGTTTGATTTTGCTGTAGTCATCCACATTGGTCTTTTCGAAACCGGCAATGATGATATCACATCCCAAAAGATTGCTTGCCAAGAGGGGTGACCAGGGGACTCCTGAGGCGAAACCCAATGACAGTATTTGTTTGTTTTTATCAGCGCTATCAGATGATATAAACTCTAACTCCAGTCGTATGCCCAAGCAGGAATGGTTTAGCCCATTAGAAAAGTCCGAGTCTAAAGTACCTCTGGAGGGTTCCTGTGAAGACGTGTAGAAATACCTGAGTGATACCCCTTCTCCGAGACTTAAGACTTCGACATCAGGTGAATCTATGTATAGATCAAGACAGTGAACGGTATTTCTTTCTTGCTTGAAGTTGGGCTTTAAAAGAGTCGCAATACCGTTGAATGCCTTCTGATTTAAGTAATAGTTTATAATGTGAAGGCTAGTGCTAACAGTATTATGTTGATAGTTTAGGTCGTAAATTCCCTTGACGTCAGCGTATGCATCCGGGTTGTCTCGGGTGACAATGACGTAATCGATGTCTTTAACGAAAAGTCCGTGATTGTGGAAGTTTTCCAGGAAATTCATACCAGGATTTATCACTATTCCTTTTCCATTCCATCTTAAGTAAATTCCCCCGCACGTTCTCCTGCGATATTCAGGAAGAAGAAAGCTGGATAGGTTTGATTGCTGATTTTGAAAGTCGAAATCACGCTCTTGCTGATAATTCCATCCATTAAGAATATAAAGAAAGTCATGGCTTAGATTTGTTCGGTGTTTCGACTGTTCAACATAGTGTGAAATTAGCTGGGATTGTAATTGTTGAAATTGCTCAACTCGCTTTTCTAGAGAAAGTTCAATGTCGCTGCTAGCACTAGTGGGATTATCAAAGAAGGACTTTTTGGGTCTAACAGGAGAAGTGAGCTCATCACCAGCTAATTTTTTTAGTTCTTCAATTGCTTCTTCTGTATTTAAATAATCATCAGGAACATCTTCTGTCATAGATGTCTGGATTGTATTTTCTATATTTAACATTTCGGTAAATGATTTTATGGGGGTGGATTCTGGAAGCGCAAGAGGTTTATGCAAGTTATTTTTTGGATCAGTATCTTTTGGAGGCTGCTCTTCATTTTCGGGGGATTTAAAGAGAAAGGAGTCCTCCTCAAGGGGGACCGCATCTTGTAGTTCGACATCATTGTTGAAAAGATCACTTAACTCATCTAGTTCTTTTTTACACAAGGCAACGGGAGTATGCTCTTCGGGGGTCTCTTCTGAAGTGGACTCTATATCACTGGGTTCGTTAAGTTCAAAACTACCTTTGTTAGAAGTTTCAATTGTAGCAAGGTTGTTGATAGTTTCTTGAACAGACCGTGCTTCATTTTCTTTGTGGTTATCCCGAAGAAGATTTTCAAGTGCTTTCAGTGTCAAGTAGTCGGTTGGTAACATTTCCAGAGCTTTCCAGGCGAAGTTTATTGCTTCATCAACACGGCCACCATTTTTAAAGACGTGAACTGTAGCCCTGTGACAAAAAAAACGAAAATTTGGTACTTGGCGTGCCATAGAATAATATTTTAGAGAGAGCTTGTATTGTCGTTTATAGAATGCCCTCTCTCCTTTAAAGAAGTACTCATAGGTATCGTTACCTTGGGATTTTCGAAGATGGTCTTCAATAAGGTCGAGCAAGTCCGTGGTATTCTTTTTGTCCTTGGGACTCGCGATTGATAACTGTTGTGACTGCTTTAAATAATGTTGAAACGCTTGATTATCCATTCACTCATCCATTTAATTAACGACAAAAAAAAGCATTAAATATGGCAATAGTTCACCTTTCCTATACAATGTCATTCCGTGGGCATTTTAATCAACACCTCTTTCCCTGTGAAACTTGTCAATAAAGATCGGAATTTTTGTTTTTCTTTTTGAGGATATTTTCTTGGAGATGAATCACATCTTGTCGAGAAAACACACATATGTAAAAAGTATAAGCGAGCATAAATACAGAAAGGTATGGCATATGGACGATTTTACCCCCTACGCGAAACAATCGATTGATCAAGCTGATATTGAAGAAGTGTGCAAAGTTTTATCTTCTCAATTTATTACACGTGGCCCTAAAGTGGCGGAATTTGAAAATGCTATTGCTGAATATTGTGGTTCTAAGCACGCTGTAGCCTTTAATTCAGGCTCTACGGCTTTGCAGGCAGCTTATTACGCTGCAGAAGCATCGTCTTTCGATACGTGTATTACAACTCCGAATACTTTTGTTGCTACGGTATCTGCTGGTATGGCCTATGGGTCATCTTTTGTATTTGCTGATATTGATAGAAATACAGGAAATTTCGATATAGACCAAGTGATTGAATGTATGTCTCATTCTCGTTCAAGAGGACGTGACATTATAATTCCTGTGCATTATGCGGGTGTTCCGGTTGATATTCGTCATTTGGAAAAAGCTGTTAAAAACCCGAGTACCTTGATTATCGAAGATGCCGCCCATGCATTGGGTTCGACATATCGTGATGGACAAAAGGTTGGTTCTTGTATCTGGAGCGATATGACTGTCTTTAGTTTTCATCCTGCAAAGACGATTACGACTGGTGAAGGAGGAATGGTTACTACAAATGATGATTATTACTTTAAGAGGCTTCAGTCTTTTCGTAATAATGGAATTTCAAAAGACTTTCCAGATGGCTTTGAGAGTCCTGGACCATGGTATTATGAAGTAAACGATTTGACAAGTAATTATAACTTTACCGAATTCCAAGCTGCCCTGGGCTTGAGCCAGTTTAAAAAATTGGATCAGTTTATTCAAAGTCGCCGCCATCTTATTCAGAGATATCGGAAACAGCTTGCTAGGGTTCCTAATGTGAAAATGACTCCTTCGGATTTTGACTCTCAGACAGCTTTTCATCTTTGCTCTGTACAGATTGATTTCGAAGCTTGTAAAATAAGCCGTTCTGAATTGATGCACGAATTAGAAAAAAAAGGCATCGGTACCCAGGTACACTACATTCCTGTTTACAGACACCCGTATTTTGTGAAAATGATGGGAGACCTTGAAGAGCACTTTCCCCAAATGGAAGAATTTTATTCTCAAGAACTATCCTTACCCCTCTTTCCAGATCTTGAAGAGAGGGAGTTAGATCGTATTTGTCAAATTCTTGCTTCGTTACTGAAAAAACAAAAGGTGGCTCGAAGGTAGACTCGTATCGATCTTGTTTAACTGTAGGCTAAAACTAATGCGGAGGCAACGTCAGCAATGTCTTTTTCTTTATGCTTTTTGAGTTTCTTAGCTAACTGAATCCCTTCTCGGAGCTGTCCAAGTATGAGCAAGGCTTTACAACGGTTTATGAGTGTCGGTCCATGCAGATCGTCTAATTTTAGGGCTTGGTCTAGGTAGAAGAGAGCTTTAGCTGAATCACCCATCTGGAGGTAAACAGCACCGAGCGTTTGCACATCGTAGGAACTTTTTGGATTCACAGCGACAAGGGCTTCAAAGAAGGATTGTGCGGTTTCATATTTTCCTTGCTTGATATAAGCATAGCCTAAATAGCGCAGGTCTTCTAGTTGAGCAATATCCCAGCCAAGGATCTCACACCAGTCTATATTTTCCATTTTTTAGCCTTTCTGATACTGACTCTGTTTTCCTTTGATTTCTAGCAACCAGGTATTCAGAGTGTTTAAAACACCGTACATTTTTTCCACAGCATTTTTCCGTTTCTTTTCCAGGCGATTTTTGCCCTGCTTGCGTTCTCTTTCTTCTTCGCTATCTTCTTCATCTTCTTCTTCATCGTCCCAAAAAACAGGCATTTCGTTGAGTTTGTCAGCATCAGCCATTTGTTGTTCATAGGGTCCCAAGGAAGGGGCTAAGAGAAAGAAGCCAAAAGGAGATTTTCTTTGGCTCATGAAAGGTCTTGTGAAAAAGGCAATGGTTTTACGCTCAGGACCATAAGTGCCCATGAGTAGATCAACCATTGGAATATGATTATCGAGGCTCTCAACCCACGTATGGGGTTGGATAGCTCGGGCTTCATCGAGGTGGGCAACTCTTAAGTCTTTGTAGGTGGTTTCAAGGTCACGAACAGTACGAGCGTGCTTGCGGTACCACTCATTGTCATAGGAATCAATGGTTGTCATCTAACTTTCCCTCAATAGTCTTGATTTGTGGGAGTTTTTTGCAATAATCTCGGTGATTATAAAACTCTGTCCGTTTACCTGCTACTTGAATCTTATCAAGGACATAGGTTGAAAAAAAATATTTTCCAATAAAAACCTTATGGGAATAAAATATCCCCCACAGAACTATTTTATCAATAAATATTATTTTAGTAAATAAAGCACTAATATAAATGTTGTTCAATTAAATATTAAAATTTAAAGATTGATTAATAAGTGTCTGTATAACTAAAATACGCACTGCTTTACACAAATATACAGTCATTTGGGGCTAAAAATGAACAAATCTGAGAAGAGTTCTCCGCATGTGTCGGTTCTTTTAGAGGAATTTCTTGACTTTTTTGAAGGAAAGGAACTTAAAACCTTTGTAGACTGCACTTTAGGAGCCGGAGGCCATGCCAAAGCCTTATTGGAAAAACATCCAGAAATAGAACTTTTTATTGGATTTGATCAAGATCCTCTTGCACTTGAAATTGCGAAGGAAAATTTACTAAGCTTTCATCATAAAACACTCCTTATTAGAAGTAATTTTAGCGACATACTTATGCATTTGACTAACAAAAATATTTCAGGTGTTGACGGAATGTTTTTTGACATAGGGGTTTCTTCTATGCAGTTGGACCAGGCTCAAAAAGGATTTAGCTTTATGCAAGATGGCCCACTGGATATGAGGATGGATCCAAGAATTTCTCTAACAGCAGAAGAAATTGTGAATAAATGGAGCCAAAGTGAACTCGCGACGATTATTCAGGAATACGGAGAAGAAAGGCACTGGAGAGCAATTGCAAGGGAAATCGTTTCAGCTCGTAGACGAAAGAGAATTACAACAACTAAAGAACTTGCCGATATTATCACGACGACTGTAGGAGGTGGTGCCCATCAGAGAATTCATCCTGCAACAAGAGTTTTTCAGGCTTTGCGAATTAAGGTAAATGATGAGTTGGGTGTACTTGAAGCAACATTGCCTAAAGCCATTGATTTATTACTTCCCGGAGGACGATTGGGTGTTATCAGCTTTCATAGTCTTGAAGACCGCATAGTAAAACAAGTATTTAAGAACGAAGCTAGCAGTAAAAAGAATTTGATAGGGGCTCCCGATGATCTAATCAAAAAAGAGTCTCGTGTGAAAATTCTTACAAAAAAGCCCATCTATGCTTCACAAGAAGAAATTCGCTCTAATGCAAGAAGTAGAAGTGCAAAATTACGTTTTATAGAAAAGAGTTAAAGCTGACTCTGATATTAATTTTCACATCTCACTTAAACTATACCAAAACCAATTATTGAATTTGTTTTGGTACATTGTTCTATACTGAAGATAGGCGTCCACAAGCTTTAAAGTTTCTGATGGAGTTCATTATCATTTTGTTTTGCTAGTTTGTGAAGGATGCTTTCCAGATGATTTTTGCTTTTCCCCCAATTTTTTGCTTCTTCACGAGTTATTTCGAGAGTTTCTCCTATGGAAAAAACAATACGGGAAAAAGGCTTGGGAATTAACATTTTATCCCAGGTGGGGAGCTGCCAAAATCGAGAGGCTGTCCAAGAACAAGGAAATATTTTTGAGGACCCCATAGAAGCAGCAAAAGAGATTCCTGGCTTTATTTCATAGCGGGGGCCACGAGGACCGTCTGGAGTTATAACTACAACTTTTTTTGTTTTAAGCGCTTTGACGATAGATCTGAGAGCGTGAGAGCGTGCATTATGGGCTACACGGATAGCTTCGGTATTTGGAAAGGATGTCGCCATTTTTGCAATAGGATCTCCATCACGGCTATTGCTAATCACTGGAGCGTAATCTATTTGGGGAGTCAGTTGGCTAAAATAAGGGAGTAGCAGTAGGCGATTATGCCAGATGGCTAAAATGCCTCCCTCATGGGCTGCGAGGTTGAGATAGTTTTCTAGCCCTTTGAACTCAAGACGGCAGGTGGCGATGATAGCTCTTAAGCAATAGTAGGCAACGAAAGGAAAGACATTGGCAACAAGCCATTGATTGGCTTTCTTGATTTTGTTTTGAAAATATCGTTTCATTATAGAAGATTCTCAATGGCTTGAACAGTGTTCGTGTCTGCATTTCTTACATCAAGCAGTTCATGAAGCTTGTTGCATTTCTTGACACATTCTTTGCGCAATGAGGTCTCCTGGTATAGTTCGCTGGCCTGCCTGTAAAGATTCTGTACAGTGAAATCTTTGTGGACAAGTTCTGGAAAAGCTCTTTGGTTGAGAGTAATATTTACAATACAATAGTTAGGAAGCTTTAAGCGGAATAAAAATCTAGCCATAAACCAGTTAAATGGAGATACATGATAAACGACAGTCGTTGGAGTACGGTGTAGACCAAGTTCTAATGTAACAGTTCCAGAAGTGGCAATAGCGGACCTGCATTCCCTCATCAATTCATATGAGTATTTTTTCTCTACAAAGAAGAGATTTTTTCCTACCTCAAGCTTTGTTTTATCGATAAGATTGGAAATCATTGGAGTCAATGCACTATTTGCAATAGACAGGCCAAATTGAATATTGGGATCGTCTTTAAGCAGGAGTTCGGCAGCTTCGAGTTGTTTGCCGAGGTTATGCTGAATTTCTCCCTTTCTACTTCCGGGAAAAATAGCCATCAGGTGTTTTGGCTTGTCTATACCTAACTCATCCATCCAATGATGGTTATACGGGTAATCTTGAATGGAGTGGATGGTAGGGTTTCCTGCATAAACAACTTTGAGTGGGGTATGAGAGAAAAGTTCGGCTTCAAAAGGGAAAATGGTCAAAAGAAGGTCGAAAGAGGAAACAAGGTCTTTGATGCGGCCTTTCCTCCACGCCCAAATAGTTGGACAAACGTATTGTACTAACTTTCCGGTGTAGCCTTCACGACGTAGGGCTTTGGCAAGACGTAAGTTGAAATCTGGATAGTCGATTAAGATGATAGTCTTAGGGTTATTTTCCAATATGTATTGCTTGATTTGACGGAACTTTTTGTATAGGCCGGGAAGTGAAAGTAGTACATCAGTAAACCCCATCACCTGAAAATCTTCCATCTTGATGATGCACTCAAGGCCTTCCGCTCTCATTTCAGGTCCACCAACACCAGCAACTTGTAAACCTGGATGCCTTTGCTTTAAAGTTGCAAGAAGTTTAGCTCCATGGTTATCACCACTTTGTTCTCCAGCAAATAGAAACATATCCACATGTTTTGCTTGATTCACAACTAAACCCTCACTTTGATTTGTTTTTTGAGCGTTGTGGATTAACTGTAAGTTACGTATTGCGGGAATAATGCTCATACCTTGACCTACGATATTTACCATGTCTCCCATTCTCGTAAAGTAGATTAGAGAAATAAGAGAACCTATAATGCTTAGCCACCAAAAAGAACGTCCTAGCTGGCTTTTATGATACTTTTCAGCAAACCACCATTGAACCCAAAAGCGACTGGCAAAAATACAAATTCCAAAAGTGCCTAAAATATGCCAGCTTAAAGGTAGTTTTTCTGCAGGCATTTGGGACCAGGGCATTGTGGGTGTACGCACCCAGTCGAAGTGTCCGTAAAGAGCTTGGGCTTGCAGCGCAAACAAACCGATTGTTGCAAGTACTGAAGCCACGAGTAGAAGAACAACTGTCCTAAAAGAACGATGTTGGCTGGAGTCCTGCATTAAATTGTGGTTTCTCCAGGAAAATATTGTGTTGCATACCTGCACAAGAGAGACGTTCACTTGCACTTGGATTAGAGAGTGTAAGGCAAGAGAGAGGTTCCCCAAAATGGAAAGCTTCCAAAATAGAGGATTGACAT
Source organism: Chlamydiales bacterium (assembly GCA_047611865.1). Classification (GTDB taxonomy): domain Bacteria; phylum Chlamydiota; class Chlamydiia; order Chlamydiales; family JBDQID01; genus JBLFWS01. Next base: position 19,286 of record JBLFWS010000026.1, on the reverse strand, counting down.
AACTATTTTTTCGTTTCTCACTGGCAATCCATTGAATGATAAAGCGAGATCCAAAGAGAATTGATGCAACAAAACCAAAATGATAGAGATCTGCTCGCCAATGTTCAATCATGGGATTTCTTTTTTTATAGAATAATGGAGTGATCGACGTCGCATCCATAAAATAGCAAGCATGTCTATGACAGGGCCGAAAGATCGGTTAAAAAATCCATACTTACTTTCTCCGGCAGCACGCTCTCTGTGATTGACAGGGATTTCTTTTACGCGGAAGCCTTCGATTCCGAAGAGGGCTGGTAAAAAGCGATGCATACCGTTATAGAGTTTAATTTGTTCCAAGCAGCTTTTCCTATAGACTTTGAGCGAACAACCGGTGTCATGGACATTGTCGTGGCAAAGGTATTTTCTGACTTTGTTGGCGATACGAGATGTTATTTTCTTTGAAAAGGTATCTTTACGGTTCACACGCCACCCACAGACCAGGTCACAATCGTGGGATTCGGCAATTAATTTGGGAATGTCAGCGGGATCATTTTGCCTGTCACCATCTAGGGTAATAATAAATTCACCTTTTGCAGCTTTAAACCCAGCATCAAAAGCACTGGATTGACCAAAGTTTTGAGTGAAAACAAGGACTCGTAAAAATGGACGAGTTTTTGCTAATTCCGAAAGAATTTTCAGGCTTTCATCCGTCGATCCATCTTCAACAAAGAGTAATTCCCAAGTACATTCAGGCTTCTTCATGGCAGCTTCAATTTCATTGACAAGCTTAGGAATATTACTGGCCTCGTCCTTTATCGGAACGACAATTGAATACGTTACAGGCATGGATTTTCTAGCCTCTTATTATTGAGAATTTAATAATCTTTCTTTGACCCAGCAGGCCCCATTGAAAAAAACACTTGGGCTAGTGCCATGCCCCATATACCCTATAGATGGACTAATGATTAGTTCTACTTGAGGAGAGCGTATCTTCTTTTCATAGGATTTTTCAGCAAGCATTTCTATGAATTCGAAGCACTTAGCTGTACTGACTCGTTGGTCTCGGTTGCCGATGTAAAACCGTAGACATTTTTTTGTTAACTGCTCAGTGATATTTTCCAAAGAAAGAGAGTCTGCTAAGGAGTTGTTCCCTCTTACAATTGTCATGGGGGCAAAACCAAGCACAGTTTTGATGGAATGATGTCGAGCAGCGATATGTGAAGCAATGAAGCCACCACGAGATAAACCTGCAACAGCTATGTTTTCGCTATCAACAAAGCCTTCTTCAATCAGAGAATCAATACAGTCTATTACTCTTTGAACAAAGCTGGAAATAATGTCAGATCCGTTTTGAATTTCTTCTACCCACAGGTCAACAGCTTTGTTTTTGTCAAAACCCTCTCCATGGAAAGGGAGAGTAAGGGAGAAGACACGCAAGGGCTCTCCTGAAAGAAAAGCAACAGGCTGGTTAAAAGGATCCAAGCTTAGGCTCTCCGAACCCGAAATGGCAAAATAAAACAGAGCGGGTAAGCACCCCTCTGATAAATCAGGACCGGTCCAATATATATTTGTGTTTGAAGGGCCCTTTAAAACTTTGACAGTAACTGGAGGGGGCTTGGGAATATTTGACATAGTTTAGGGCTTATTTTTGGGTGCCCGACGATAATTACTTCTTCGGCGAGGTTTTTCTCTTTCAGTGTTGGGATTTCTACTGTAGAAGTTGTTGAAACGTTGCTCCCACATAGAATAGGTTTCCGTAAGTTCATCGTTAAGCATACTTCTCAACTTGAGAAACTTTAAAGCAGAAGGAAAGTCCTCATGTGACAGGTTTCTCTCTCTACCCATTTTTTTATGGGTAATAGGAGTTAGCCGGAATTGAGTGTCCAGAATAAAATTCATACTTGTGCGTAAACGACGGGGAAAATGGGGAAATGAAGTAGTCACGAAACCTCTGATAAGAGTATGACTCAGTACAAATATTTCACCCAATGTTGGAGTTACCCCTCTGTCCAGAAACTGACAATCGATTTCTTTTAACAAGATAGGATATATCAAACAGCTGGTTAAAACGGCCCGATCCGGAGCTTTTCCCATGTTCGCATGGTATAGTTGATCAGCGACCTGTAGGTGGCTATAGACATCTTTGCCGTATTTGCCCTTTAAAAAATGTTCCAAGGCTGGATAAAGATGTCCCATTAACCCTGATTCGACCATTAGTCGGAAGAAAGGCTCAGAAGATCCAGATTCAAGCATTTTGAAAGTTTCTTCAAGTATTCGTGCTGGGGAGCTTTTTAAAATCTCTTCTTGGCAGCTATGCAGAGCACGAGAAGCTTTGAAATCGACTTCAAAACCAAAGCGCGCTTGGAATTTCAAGAGACGCATCATTCGAACAGGGTCTTGTACGAACCGGTCTGCTGGATTTCCAATAGTGCGGAGAAGTTTCTTTTTGATGTCTTCACAGCCACCGACGTAATCAATAACTTCATCTTTTACAGGATCATAAAAGAGGCCATTAATCGTAAAGTCTCTTCTTAAAACGTCTTGTTCAGGAGTTCCCCATTCGTTGTCGCGTAGAATTAATTCGCTACTTCCAGTATCCCCGGATCGAAAGGTTGATACTTCAAAAACTTTTTTTCCAAAGCGAATGTGAGCAAGGCGAAAACGGCGCCCTATGAGAAGACTGTTTCTAAAAAGGCGTTTAATTTCTTCAGGTTTAGCAGAGGTGGAGATATCAAAGTCTTTTGGGGATATTTGAACGATTAGGTCTCGAACGCTGCCACCAACGAGATAAGCGGTATGACCAGCCTCTCTTAGTCTTTTAAGGACACTGAGGGCATCTTGATCAATATTTTCTTGTTTAATTTTGTGCTTGGCGGCGGGATAGATTTTCGGATTCACAAAAATTACTTACTCCGTGGGAGTTTCACTGGTTTACATCGGTGTGTACAATCATTTCAAGACTAAACAAACATAGTAAAAATCGATAAAAAGGTCAAGAGAGGAATAGGCTTAAATCTTATGACAATAAGCTTCAAATCAAGATTGGGTGTAATTGTAGCGAAACGATTTCAAGAATTGAATTTGTGGGGATAGATCTTTTATATTTTTTTAATCTAATTTATACCCTCTTATGTGAAAACTTTAGGGATAAAAATATATTAGGGAGGAAGAGGTATGCACCTGGCTATAAGATATTTAATTGCAATTGTGGAAAACTCGCGTTTTTAAACATTTTTTTTGACACCTAAATCCATCCACTTAAGGAACATTCAAACACTTAATTTATGAACAAAAAAAATGTTTAAAGATTTGTCTTGACAGAGTGCAAGATCTGGAGAATTATAGGCTGTACATATCTCAGAGAGGTATTATTGCTGATGGCCAGAGGGGGAACAATGACGAAAAAGTATGCATTATTCTTGTTTTTTGGGGTCTTCTGTAGCTTGGGATTGTTCGCAGGCGAAAAAGAAGGCACAGCTTCTGGAAGTGAAGAAATAATTATTTTGACACTTCAAAAATTATCCAGTGAACACGCCAGCTTAAGTGCATGTAGCCTAAGTTTTTACAGCATGATCGAAGAGTGGGTTGAAAAGACAAAAGGGCAAAATAGTGTTGTGGAAGTCATGGAAAAAGGAACTGAGGGTAGAGTTCAAAGAGTGACCACTTATCTTAAAGGGGCTAAAAAAAGTGAATTTGTCTATGAAGACGTGGAAAAGGATAAACTTTCTTGTCTTAGGGAGCTTTCCAGAGAAAACTTCACCCATATTGGAAATGAATCTTGTATAGATGTCGAAAAGTGGGAGTTGAAAAATGGTCGCATTTAAGGGAGTGCTATTTCTTAAGTGGTTTTTAGTGGCAGTCTTGGAGTAAGTAATTTTTACCTTCTTGGAATTTTTTGTCTTAAAATTTTACGATTAGTGTGTGAGGAGAGGTTAATTTGAATAGCCTGATTTTACCGTTTTTTTGGTGAAAAAATGGTTTGTAAGCAATGGGTAAATGCCTGTAAAATAATGACCTATACTTTTCCTGTAACAGGAGGTTGGAGATGAGAGAAGCTTATTCAAACCGTAATGAGTATGATAAAATTCAAATGCCCCTAAAAGCTCTAAGTAAGATTAGGGCCGGCGATAAGATTGCGATCTACAATGATTTCCATATAGATCTTTATGTAGGAAGAAACCACGGGCTAAGTCATGAATCAGAAGTTGATTTTGCTCATGCTCCAAATAACGCAAGAACTCTGGAAAATCTACAGGCTCTATTTAAAGGTGTTAAGATGGTCTTTGAAGAAGAAGACAAATCAATTTATGAAGAGTTTAGTCCTTTCATAGAAAAAGCAGTAGATGGATTGGAAACTTTACTTAAAACCTACGAAAGCCTTCCAAGGGAAAGAAGCAAAGTTCATTTTATCAAAAACGCCATCAAAATTGGTAAAAGCTTATAATTCCAACTATAAACTTGTTTCATTTTTAGACTCATAAGCTATTTATATCAAAACGACTTCAAGAGTAGGTTTTTGATCCGATCTATTTCCGCTTGACGAACCCTGAAATTCCGGCTATTTGTCTAAGTGTAATCGAAATTTTTAAGCTCCAACAGTCGAAAAAATCTAGAGACCCAAAATCGCGATTCTCGAAGTCGTTTGTGTATAAGTCTCGTATTGATCAAATACTTATCTTTATTAGGAAGGGATTCTTGCAAAGAAACGAAATTTCGGAGTATAAGTAATAGTTCGAGTTTAATTTATTGTGAGTATTTAAATGTTCAGTAGTAAAGTTCAAAAGCTCTTCGGAACAGACGGTGTACGAGGGCATGCTAATAAGCACCCAATGACAGTTGAGACGGCCCTTTCCCTTGGTCGTGCAGCCGGTAAAATTTTACGACGGCACAATGGAAAACATAGGGTAGTTATTGGTAAAGATACACGTTTGTCCTGTTACATGTTCGAAAATGCTTTAATTGCGGGCTTATGTTCTATGGGGGTGGATACTCTTATGGTCGGGCCGCTTCCTACTCCTGGTGTAGCCTTTATTACTAGAGCCTATCGGGCAGATGCAGGGATAGTGATATCTGCATCACATAATTCTTTCTGTGATAATGGTATTAAATTCTTTTCCCCTGAAGGATTTAAGCTTCCTGATTCGATGGAACAGGAAATGGAAGAACTTGTGGCGACTCAGAACTTCAGCGACTGCCTTCCTTCTGACCAAGATATTGGAAAAAATACCAAAATTGTTGATGCCGATGGACGCTATATAGAGTTTGTAAAAGCGACTTTTCCCAGGCAGCATTCTCTTAAAAGCCTGAAGATTGTTTTAGACTGCGCTAATGGTGCGGGCTATAAAGTAGCTCCATTGGTTTTTAAAGAGCTTGATGCAACCCTATATACCTATTGCGATAGCCCAAATGGACAAAATATCAACTTGAATTGTGGTTCCCTCCATCCCGAAGTTGTCCAAAAGGCTGTTATAGATAGACATGCAGATGTGGGGATTGCATTGGATGGTGATGCAGATCGTCTTGTCTTGGTAGATGAAAATGCCCAAATTATTGACGGTGATACAATTCTTGCAATATGTGCCAATGATATGAAAAACAAAGGCCTTCTGCAGAATAACATTGTTGTGGGAACTGTAATGAGTAATTTTGGTTTCATAAAAAGTATGAAAGATATTGGAATCCAAGTTGTTCAGTCCAGGGTTGGTGACAGATATGTTATCCAGGAAATGCTGAAGCAAAAGTCCAACTTAGGTGGAGAGCAAAGTGGGCACCTTATCTTTTTAGATCATAATACTACTGGAGATGGACTCGTTTCGGCATTGCAGGTATTAAGAATCATGATTGAAACAGATTCTAAGCTGTCTGATTTAGCTTCTATCGTGAAGCGATGCCCTCAAGCCTTGGTGAACATCACTGTGGCTTCTAAACCTCCAATGGAGGGCATCAACTCTTTGAAGACGGTGATTGCAAAAGTAGAAAAACATTTAGCTGGCACAGGACGTGTGCTAGTTAGGTATTCTGGTACAGAGAATATTTGTCGAGTAATGGTTGAGGGGCAAAAGCAAAAGCAAGTTGTGGAATACGCTGATGATATCGCAAAAGTAGTAAGAGATGAGATTGGAGTGCAATAATGTGTGGAATATTTGGCTACATTGGTTCACAGGATGCTGTGAAAATATCAATTGCGGGATTGAAAAAGCTTGAGTACCGAGGATATGACTCTTCTGGAATAGCTGGATTAAAAGACGGTATATTACATCGTTGTAGGGCTGTTGGAAAAGTTGCGGTCATGGAAGAGGAGGCTTTAAAGGAGCAATTAAAGCTTGATATTGCTATTGCTCATACCAGATGGGCTACTCATGGGAAACCCACCGTGGCAAATGCTCACCCACACTTTGATTCAAGCGAAACAATGACGCTTGTTCACAATGGAATTATCGAAAATTTTGATTCCCTTCGTACATCTCTTAAAGAACGAGGAGTGGTTTTTTCTTCTGAGACGGATACAGAGGTAATCGTACAGTTGATTTCATCGGTATATAATGACGACATATTAGAAGCTTTGCAAAAGGTTATGCCTTTGCTGCAGGGCTCATTTTCAATTGCCCTTGTACATAAAGACTACCCAGGACAAATTATTGCTGCAGCGAAGGAAAGTCCTTTGGTAATAGGTATTGGGAATGGTGAAGCCTTTATAGCTTCGGATACTAATGCATTCTTGGTTCATACTAAAGAAGTTATTTTTCTCCATGATTCGGAGATAGCAGTGGTAAAAGCTGATAGCTTTACCGTCTATGATGAAACAGCAGAAGAGGTGATCAAGCAGATTGAAGAGCTATCTCATCAGGTAGAAGAAGCATCTAAAGGTGATTTCGAGCATTTCATGCTAAAAGAGATCTTTGAACAGCCCCAAACTATTCGTAATGCCTTGCTTTCGAGGTTTATGGAAGATTATGGAACAGCCTCTCTCGATGGCCTTAATTTTGAAATGAATGAACTCTTTGCTATTAAGAGAATTCTAATTTTAGCTTGTGGGACATCTTGGCACGCGGGATATGTGTCGTCTTATATGATTGAGGATAAGGCCAGAATTCCTGTTCAAGTGGAGATATCTTCGGAATTTCGTTATAAAAATCCCATTGTTCAGGAAGGTACTCTGGTAATTGCCATCAGCCAATCTGGTGAGACGGCAGATACCGTAGCTGCAGTTAGAGAGCTTAAGTCAAAGGGTGCAAAAGTTCTGGCTATTTGTAATGTTCAAGGTTCTACACTAACTAGAATTGCTGACAGTAGCTTGTTTTTGCGGGCTGGCACAGAGATTGGAGTGGCTTCTACGAAAGCTTTCACCAGTCAGCTAATTGTTCTTGCGTTATTTGCTTTACAGCTTGCAAGAATGCGCCATATGAGTAAATCGGAAGGGCAAGATTTTCTCCAGGCATTGTCAAAATTGCCTGAGCAAGTCCAAAGAGTTTTGGATGGGGAAGAGAAAATTGAATACTTGGCAAAAAAGTATGCTAAGTATGAGAACTTCTTTTTTTTGGGAAGGCATTATATGTATCCGACTGCTCTTGAAGGGGCATTGAAGCTAAAAGAAATTTCCTATGTGAACGCAAATGGGTATCCAGCAGGTGAAATGAAGCATGGTCCTATAGCGCTAATCAATGAAAGTTGTCCAACTGTAGCTTTTTGCGCAAATAAGCTGACTATTGAAAAAACTTTGAGCAATTTGATGGAAATCAAAGCTCGAAATGGATTGGTATTGGCTATTGCAGAAGAAGGTACTAAAGGTCTTGACCAAATCACAGAAGATATTATTTGGATCCCTAAAACGATCGATGAACTTGCACCTATTACCTCAACGGTAGCAGCCCAGCTCTTTGCTTACTATATTGCGAAAGAGCGGGGGACGGAAATCGACCAGCCAAGAAATCTTGCAAAGTCTGTAACTGTCGAGTAAGCGCGCTGGTTACAGCGTAAGCACTTCGTTGTCCATTATAATCCCGATCCTCGCGTCACTAACTGGCGAGTGGATCGGCTGACCTAGAGTTATCTTCCACCCCTTTTCAGCATCTGCTTTTTCAATGAGAAATTTTTCGTTGAAAGAAGCATTTAGTTTGGATAGTTCTTTAAGGCCTTCTTCTGTTCTTATCAAAGGGTTGATTCCTCTAAATTTCATAGGGATATGTTGAGCATTTTCATCTTCTATCGCTAGAGTATATAATTCATCAACATGTTGAATTTTAAAAAAGAGTTCTTGCAACACCTCATCATCTGAATGAAACAATAGTTCCCAAAGAGCTTTATCTTCTCCATGGTAAACATCGTTCAGAGTGATCATATTCATTTGTATACCCCTTAGAAGAGCTTCACTAAGCCATTCATTTCCAAGATGGTTAGGAATCGAACTCCAGCAGGCTGTAGTCATATGAATAGAAAAATTAGATAACTTTTCTGCGAGTACTTCGTTACTTAAGCTCCAGGATTTTCCATCAAATTCAAGATCGTTAAAAAGGTTCATCATTTCGTTTTGGCTTATCCATCCACGAAGATAAGCACCTTGTAAATTATAATCTATGCGGTCTGCACAAAGGTGGGGTAGATCCTGTTCTAAACCTTTAAATTGTTTATTTTTATGGTGAATTTTCTCTGTTGTGATTTGATATTTATTAAGGATTGTCTCTATGCCCGATTTTTTTAAAATGGCGTCGTGAATTTTATCCTGATAGGAATCTTCTTTTGCGACATAATCAAAGAAATGATCCCCAAGGTGTGAAAATACTGTGTGAGAAACATCATGAAGAAGTCCTGCGATTTGTTCATCTAAAGAGCAATTATGATTCCGCAAGAGATGAAAAACACCCATGGAGTGATCATATCGGGAGTATTCTTCTTCGTCACTGATGTAGTGTCCTACACCATATTGGTGTACACCTTTTAGGCGCTGCATTGGTGGACTATCAATCAATTCGATAAGAATGGGTTCAGTAATTTCGATCTCTCCGTAGACAGTGGGGTAGAACTTAGATGGTGTGTTGTCTGCAGAAATCCCAGTAGAGGAAAATGAGATAAATAAAAGGAAGCTAAGGCAGAAAGTTTGAAAAGTTTTTTTTGTACTCATGGATTTCCACTCTTTAAAGGTAAAACAGTCTACGTATAGAAAAAATGGTCATCTTATTGACTAACAGTAAATGATTTCAAGTAGCTTCTGATATCGACAGCAATTCCCGGGGTTTTTGACGTTGATAATAAAGGTGTTATAAATTAAAAAAAAGACAATCTAAAAAACCAAAAAGATGCTCACAAAGGATTCTGAGGGTATTTAAAGAAAAATCTCTAAAACCAAAAAAATGCTGCGGAAATAATTTTAAATCCCCCCCTTTCTCGAGAGAAAAGAGGGGGGGGGGTTAGCTTTTTCAAGGTCTAAAAATAACACCGGGAATTGATGTGATATCGAGACCTTCATATTTCCCTAAACGAAAAAATTTTGACAAATAAGCACTACAAATCTTAAAACCCGGTGGATACCTTGTCTTCCGGCTTAGAACTTAGATAGAGTCTGAGGTAGATTGTTCTTCTGAGACTTCTGTTTGGAGATATTCCACATATGATTGAAAAGAGGCAGAAGCACAGAGTCTAGGTGCTCCATTTCGTTCAGGTAACCCTCTAAATCCTATCATAATATTCAAGAAAATCGAAACAAATATTACTCGATATCATTATTAAAACTATTTTAACTTATCTTTGTTAAAGAGAATAACTCGTAAATGAATTAATAATTTATTTGATGTCTTTTATGTATATGGGTAATATGGGCGAAATGAGAACTATAATCTGAACTACATATAAATATTCTAATATGAGATTTAAGATGACCATGAGTAATAAAGGGAAATTTGTTGGAGGTACATTTTTAATAGCGGGAACGAGTATTGGAGCTGGTATGCTTGCACTTCCTGTTTTAACAAGTGCAGGAGGATTTTTTCCCTCTCTGGTTCTGTATTTTTTTTGCTGGATGTTTATGGCAATGACGGGACTCCTTTTTCTTGAGGCGTGTGTTTGGATGGGAGATTCAGCAAATTTTATCACCATGACAAAAGTCATTCTCGGCGATAGGGCTGCAAAAATAACAAGTATTCTCTATCTCGGTCTTTTTTATTGCCTTTCTCTAGCATATATTGTGGGAGGAGCACAGCTAGTGGTCAGTTTTACAGGAGGAACTTTACCGCATTGGATGGGGGCCATTATTTTTGCTGTCATTTTGGCTCCAGTCGTATGTAGAGGAGCAGGTACTGTTGGGAATGTAAATATTGTATTAGTGGTTGGTCTAGTGCTGTCATATATGGTATTTGTGTATTTCGGTTTTGGCGAGGTGAAAAGTGACAATTTACAGCATTCGAGTTGGTATAATGCTTTGTTGGCTATGCCGGTTGTATTTACCTCCTTTGCCTATCAGAACGTAATTCCAAGTCTCATTACTTATTTGGATCGAGATTATTCTAAAGTGAAGTGGGCGATCATAATTGGAAGCTTCATCCCCTTCATTATTTATGCTATTTGGGAATGGCTCATTTTGGGAATAGTTCCTGTTTATGGGGTGAACGGCCTACTTCATACTTTGGAAAAAGGCGGAACAGCAGTACAGTCACTTCAGCTACATTTGGAAAATACCTGGATTTTGAGCATTGGTCAGCTGTTTGCTTTTTTGGCCCTTGTTACATCCTTTTTGGGAGTTACTTTAGGCTTGAAAGACTTTCTAACAGACGGTTTGAAAATACAAGTCGAGAAAATGGGGCAGCCCCTTATTTGGTTTTTGGTATTTATTCCCCCATTGATTGGAGCGATAGCTTGCCCTTATGCCTTTCTTTCTGCTTTAAACTACGCAGGGGGTTATGGCTGTGCTCTACTATTAGGGGTACTGCCAATCATTATGGTAGGTTACGGACGATATGTTTTGAAGAAGGAGTCGGAGTTTACTCTTCCTGGAGGCAAATTCCTTTTGTTTGTTCTTCTACTGTTTGTGTCAATTGAACTTTGTCTGGAAACCGCTCAGGAGCTTGGTTGGACAAAAGTGTCTTCGGAGACTGAAACACAAATATTTCTTCTGGAAGAAGAAAGCAGCTAGGAATAGCGGTTTTCTTAAAACCCGGTGTACGATTGATAGGGCGTCCACCGGGTTTACATCACTTATTCCATACTTGGCATTTGCATAAGTAGGTTAACTCCTTGCTTGTCATTTACAAGCATTTTAGGATAATTACCGCTCCACTTACGAATTCCCTCATATTGAATAAGAGCTGGTGTAACAGATTTGGAAATTAGAGTATTTGCTATAGCAACAGCTTCAGATTCTTTAGTGATTTGATAAGCCTTTGCATCGGCCTCAATTTTTTTCTTTTCGGCGTCAGCCCTTGCCTGTGTAGTAACTTCAATTAGTTTTGTGTTTGCCTCGATACTTTTGATTTCTTGATTTTTCATAGCTTGTTTTTCAATCATAGCCAAGCGCTGTTCTTCTTGCTTTGCAAGTTGAACTTCTTCAATTTTATTACGGACAATTTTAGGCAACTCAATTCCTCGAATTTGCACGTCCTGAAGTATAAAGGGGAGGCTTTCAAACTTCTCGGTAAGGTGTTGGCGAATTTGATCACCAATGACGGACCTTTTCATTGCAATATCTTCGGCTTGATATTGACCGGCAACATCTCGAACAATGTCTCTAACATTTGGGTTAATTAATTTGTCGAAATAGTTATAGCCATATTTTACCAGGATTTCTTTGGCTTTTAGGATATCGGGAACATACTGTACGGTGATTTCTATGCCAATATTCAGGTTCTTGCTGTCTAGGACAACGATCCTGGGTTTGTTAATGACCCCATCAAGATCTGGGAGATCGTGATCCCCCTGGTAATGGGCTGTTTGCATTTTAACATCTACGATACGAATTTCCTGAACACCTGGTATCTTAAAGTGGAGGCCAGCTTGCTTGAAATTGTCACTGTACTCTCCAAAAGTGGATAGAATACCTACAGTACCACTTTGAATAGTAAATGTTCCGAGGGTAAGAACTAACCAGCCAAGAGCAAAAACAATAATTCCTGCGGCGTATTTAGGGTTAAATTGAGGACCAACATTTACAGGTCGCATAAAGAATCTCCAGATTTAATTGTTTGATAATATTAAGGTTTATAACTTGCTGTGCCTTTTCAATAAAGGTATAGATTAGAGAGCAGTGGTGGAACTTATCTGTGTATATACCTAAACAAGTTCCAGAATAGGTTTTTGGATCGAACTTTTTACGCTTGGTGAGACCCGAAAAGCCCATTTCTTAAACTTATTTGTGTATAAGAAGCTCGAATGATTGCATTAGAAATTATTAATGACAAAATAATCCTTTTGTCATTACAATTGCCATCGTAATATAACTTATTAACACTGAGGAGTATATTATGTCTATTTATGAGCGTGATTATTTACGTCAAAGCAGCCATACTGAAGCACAAGTCAGTACCTTTGCTACAAGGGTATATGGATGGATGGCAGTTGGGCTAGCTCTTACCGCTTTCATTGCATACACGATTTTTAAAACTGGAGCTTACATTTCGATCCTGCCTTATGCATGGCTTTGTGGCCTGGCAACTTTGGGGATAGCCTTTACCATGGGTGGGATGCTTGAACGTCTGTCTTTTACAAGCATGACAGGTTTATTTCTTTCCTATGCAGCTGTTCAAGGAGTGTTTTTTGGCGCAGTTCTACCCATTTATGCCGCCTCCTATGGAGGAGGGGTAATATGGACAGCATTTGCATCAGCGGCAGGTCTGTACGGTCTGGCTGTAGGATACGGTATGATTACAAAGTCGGATCTGACAAATTTGGGAAGATTACTCAATGTGGCTTTGATAGGTTTTATTGGAATAACTTTTATTTATGTCATTCTTTCAATGTTCTATCACCTTCCTATGCTACACCTGATGATATGTTATGCTGGGCTTGTGATGTTCATTGGATTGACTGCATATGATGCTCAACAGATAAGAGATTATAGCTGTCGTGCTGATAGTAACACACTTATGGGATACAAAATGTCCCTTATGGTCGCATTGAGGATGTACATCAATCTGATCATGATCTTCTGGTATCTTCTTCAGATACTAACTTCTCGAAGAGATTAGCTGCTTAAGGAAAAGAAGTTCGGATTGTGCAGTTGGGATCAGTTTCATCTGCGCAGCCTACTGTTTTCTACTCAAAAAGAGCAGAAACGAAATTCTCTGCAACGAAAGCTTCCATATCTTCAATTCCTTCTCCTGTTCCAATGAACTTGATGGGGATACCGAGTTCGCGTTGTATGGCGACGGTAATGCCGCCTTTTGCTGTTCCATCAAGTTTTGTAAGGATAAGGCCTGTTATAGGAGTGTAATTGTTAAATATTTTAGCCTGGTCGATTGCATTTTGTCCCGTGGTGGCATCAAGGGCTAGCAGAATTTCATGAGGGGATTCTGGAATGATTTTGCTGCAAACACGCTTCATTTTGCCAAGCTCTTGCATAAGATCCGTTTTGGTATGTAGACGTCCTGCGGTATCAATTATGAGGACATCACAGTTTCGTGATTTTGCGGCACTGACAGCATCAAAAACAACAGCTGAAGGATCACTCTTGTGTTGGCCTTTTACAATATCTACGCCCACCTTTTTAGCCCACATATCCAGTTGCTCTGTAGCAGCTGCTCGAAAAGTGTCTGCCGCAGCAAGAAGGACCTTCTTACCAGCGTCCTTGTATCTTTTCGCAAGCTTGGCCGCAGAGGTGGTCTTGCCGTTGCCATTTACGCCTACAATAAAAAAGACTGTTGGGCCTTCTAACTGAAGATCCCTGACACTGCTAGACTGTTTATTCAAAATTAAAAGAATTTCTTTTTGAATCTCCTCCATGACTTCATCGGCTGTGATGGAGCTGTTGTTTTTATAGAGGGTTCTAATTTTTTCAACGAGTTCAACAGAAGTCTTTACTCCTAAATCAGCTTCGTAGAAAAGTTCTTCAAGGCTTTCCAATGTTTCTTCGTCAACTTTTCCACTAAATAGATCTTTAATTGTTTGTGTTAGAGCTGAACGAGTTTTACCGAGAGCGGATGAAATCTTTTTATAACCGCTTTTGATAAACTTCAGTATCATTGGATTTTACCCTTTTTGAGTTGCTAGAAATGAAATACTTAAACATAAAAGATAGAGAATCACTTAGAAAGACTCAATCATTAAATATATCATGAGGAAATGATGAATATTCATGAGCATCAAGTATATACAGTTCTTCGTAAGTTCGGTATTCCAACGCCAGAATTCGGTGTGGCCACCAACTTAGATGAAGCCAAAAAAGTTATTGAAGACTTAGGTCTACAAAAAGCTGTTGTTAAAGTTCAAGTTCATGCTGGAGGGCGGGGTAAAGCTGGAGGAGTTAAATTTGCTCAATCACCTGAAGAGATCCTAAAACATGCTGAAAGCCTTATTGGAATGAAAATTGTCAATAACCAAACAGGTGCTGAAGGTGTTGTTGCTCATAAAGTATTAATTGCTCCTCTTACAGATATTAAAAAAGAATACTATGTGGGAGCCATTGTTGACCGGGAAAAAGGCATACCGACGCTTATAATTTCTCCAGAGGGCGGAATGGAGATTGAAGAAATAGCTGAAAAGATGCCTGAAAAGATTTTGAAAGAACCTATTGGCCTTCAAGGGCAGTTAAAAGCTTTTCAGCTTAGAAAAGTGGCGAAATTCATGGGTTGGTCAGGTGCTACGGCCAAAGAAGGCATGAAAGTCGTTGCAGGACTTGCCAAAGCTTTCATAGAAACAGATGCTTCTCTTCTCGAAATAAACCCCTTAGTTCAAACTAATGACGGTAAAATTATTGCGATAGATGGTAAAATGGCTATCGATGAAAATGCTTTATTTCGTCAGAAAGATCTTGCCGATTTCTTTGATCCTACTCAGATTTCCAAAAATGAAGTTGATGCCAGCGAACATGATTTGGCTTATATTGCTCTCGATGGTGAAGTCGGCTGTATGGTAAACGGTGCGGGCCTTGCAATGGCTACAATGGATTTAATCCATCACCACGGTGGAACTCCTGCTAACTTCCTTGATGTTGGCGGTGGAGCATCAAAAGAAAAAGTTGGTGCTGGATTTCGTATTATTTTAAACGATCCGAAAGTGAAAGGTATCTTAGTGAATATCTTCGGTGGAATAATGGATTGTGGCGTTTTGGCACAGGGAATAGTAGATGTTGCTGATAGCGTGCATGTTCCATTGGTAGTTCGTATGGAAGGTACTAATGTAGAGGAAGGAAAACGGATTTTAAAAGAATCTAGTCTGAATATCATTTCTGCGGATAGCTTAACAGAAGCTGCTGAAAAAATAGTTGCCGGTATAAGAGGATAATCATTAGGAGAAAAGTCATGGCGATATTAGTCGATAAGAATAGCAAAGTTATTGTTCAGGGGATTACCGGTAAAGCTGGAAAGTTTCATGCAGAACAATGTCAGGAATATGGAACTCAACTAGTTGGTGGAGTGACACCTGGAAAGGGAGGAGAGAAGATACTTGGAGTACCTGTATTTGATACCGTTAGCGAAGCAAGACAAGCGACCTCTTGTAATGTTTCAATGATCTTTGTACCACCTCCCTTTGCTGCAGATGCGATACTGGAAGCCGAGGATGCAGGTGTCGAGTTGATCATATGTATCACCGAGGGAATTCCTATAAGAGATATGCTCGAAGTTAGTCGTGTAATGAAAAACAGCAAAACCAGCAGACTCATCGGACCGAATTGTCCGGGGATAATTACTCCTGGTGCTTGTAAGATCGGAATTATGCCTGGATACATTCATAAAAAAGGTTCTGTTGGTGTGGTTTCTAGGTCAGGGACTCTGACGTACGAGGCAGTATGGCAAACCACAGAAAAAGGTTGGGGACAATCTACATGTGTTGGAATAGGTGGTGATCCATTGAACGGAACTAATTTCATCGACGTATTGGAGCTTTTTGAAAAAGATCCTGAAACAGAATCCATTCTTATGATTGGAGAAATTGGGGGTAATGCTGAAGAGCAAGCTGCCGATTGGATTAAGAAGAATTGCACAAAGCCTGTCGCGGCCTTTATTGCAGGCATTACAGCTCCTCCAGGAAGACGTATGGGGCATGCCGGAGCAATAGTTTCTGGTGGGAAAGGAACTGCAGAAGGAAAGATTGAAGCACTAAAAGCCGCTGGGGTAACTGTGGCTGAGAGTCCTGCTGATATGGGTGGAGCTCTTGGTCGTGCAATGGAAAGTAAGTCTACTGGAATGCCATGCTAAGAATTCCTGGTAGAATTCCTATTACTATAAACCCATTGTTTTTACTCATCACCATTGTGTTCGGAATAATAGGGTTGAAATTGACAACGGCGGGCATCTTTGTATGGGTCGCCGTTGTTCTTATTTCTGTTTTAGTTCATGAATTTGGTCATGCTTTAACAGCTCTATACTTTGATCAAGAGGTTGCCATTGAGTTAACAGGGCTAGGTGGGATGACTTATCAAAAGGGTCCCCGCCTGAAACTCTGGCAGGAATTTCTTGTGGTATTGAATGGGCCTATCGCAGGACTAATGCTTTTTCTCATTTCATTTAGACTTCGGAAAAGCCTTGGTGATATTCCGGAGCTAGTGGATAAGGGCTTGATCATGACTCAAATGGTTAATCTGTACTGGAATCTCATTAATCTTATTCCAATAGTACCTCTGGATGGAGGTCGATTAATGAACATTACTTTAGAATGGTTATTTGGAGTCCCTGGAATTAAATTTTCATTGATATTTGGCACTGTATTGGGTGTTTTCCTCGGCTTGTTTTTCTTCAGCAATGGAATTATGGTTTTAGGAGTCATAATGACGATGCTTTCTTTTGAGAGCTTTCGAGCTTATCAGGATGCTAGAGATATTACAAATGATGACCGTAATGAAGATATGCTACGAGCCTATGAAAAGGCTAAAGAGGCCCTAAGTAATGGGAGCCATGACATAGCTTACGCTAAATTCGAAGAAGTGTCCAAGGTAACCGGAAAGGGCCAGATTCATATATCCTGTCTTCTTCATATGGCACACATACTAAATAGTTGGGGAGAAAGCAAGAAAGCCTATAATCTCCTTGAACCAGTCAAAGATATTATTCCTGAAGAGGCTTTGGATTTACTTCATGGGCTAGCATTTTATACCAAAAACTATGATCTAGTTGTGGAGCTTGGTGCTCGATGTTATCAGGAAAACCCCTCTTCAGAGGTAGCTTTTTATAATGCTGTTGCATTTGCAGCTTTGGGTGATGTAAAAGCATGTATTGGTTGGCTTCAGTGTGCACGAAGTGAAGCTATGCCTAATCTTGTGGGGCGATTGCAACATGAGGATTTTGACAAGGTACGCGATGAATCTCTCTTTAAGAATTTTGAAAAGCTTTTGCGATAAAATATATTTTATTAGTTTAGCGTTGATGATGTCTTCATGTTCGTTGTCAAGGGCATCTCATGATTTTTTTCCATTAAAACCAAAATCACCAATAGAAGCGCAGTCTGCACGGAAAATAGATGATCTTCGGGAAGAACTCGCAGATGCTCATCTTGAACTGAATGAAGCACAGAAAAAAGTAGATTACTTCACATATCGCTACTATAAAGCCGAAGTATCCTATATCCGAGATAGGGTAGTGAGGTTTGAGAAAGAGCTCCCACAATTGCAGGCCGATGAAAGTGCTTTCCAAAAGTTTTTGAAGAAAGATCTTCCGACATTTTTTAAAGATGAGAGAGAGGAATTATCAAAAATCATTGATGAAAATGAGGTACTTCAGCAAGAAGCCCATATAGTCTTAGATCAAATTCTTCATCTCATCACTGTTCTTAATGAGCAGGATGACATGAGTAATGACTAGGTCGTGTATTAAAATTAGGGGCTGTATGATTTTGAGGGCATTTTTTTGTGATTTTGAATTGTATGAGGCTCTCCATACTTAGATAAGTAGGCGAGCCGAGTACAATTTAAAAGTACTGAAAAAGGTTCCAAAAGCAGCGTTCCGTAACTTTAATACACGACCTAGGCTTAGTCTAACTTAATGTTGGGAGTGCCTCACCGATTTTTTCTCACCAGACTAAAAGATTTCGGCAAATCAAACCGAATCGACTATAAGGGCTGCTCAAAGTCTTCAGGTTCAGGTTCGAAGTCTTCCAAAGTTTTTGATTTTTTCCCCGAAATCAAGCGAATAACGGAAAGTACCCATGCCAGGATTACATAGCCCCAGGATACGCTAGCAAAGACCGCTGCAAAATGTTGAAGTATACCGTAGAGGAGCATTGAGACTGCGCTGACGATAAGGACAAGAAGAGGAAAGGCTCTGATACGAATGCGAAGGGCTTTTAAACTCGGAAACTTCCAGCGACTTATCATAAAGTAGCCTAAGAAAAGCATTACAAAGGATAATATGATTTGCCTTTCTTCCATGCTGATGCTGATAATTTGTTCGCAATCTCCTGAAGCAAGAAAGAGGTTGGCTGAAACAGCCGCCGCGGCAGCTCCGGGTATAGGTAATCCTGTAAAATTTTTATTAGCTGCAGTTTTTTCGACTACGTTGTCTTTGATGCTGTGCGCTTCAACACTAAAGCGCACAAGCCGTAAGACACCACATAGGGAATAGATAAGAGATGTTATTATCAGAGGAAGTAAAAAGTCGGACTCTACGTTTAAACTAGTCAGAACAATGACAGAGGGGGCTACGCCAAAAGTTATGGAATCTGCGACGGAATCGAAAAAAACGCCAAATTCACTTTCGGCCCCCATAAGTCTTGCAACAGCCCCGTCAAGAAGGTCTGCGGCGGAGGCAAGGAGGAGGACTATAGCTGAAAACTGTAGTAGTTCGAAGTTGTGACAGGAAGAATTAGTAATGGCCATTTTAAAAATGACGAATAGACCACATATTAAGCCAAAGGCTGTGATGATATTGGGGAAAAGGTGAATCTTTTTCATGAACGCAGTATTTTTTATTACAGACATTTTAATATCGACCTTAAATTAAATAAGAAGTTTGGAGAGTAGGCTGTTATCATTTCGAATATTATATTGTTTTTTAACAATTTAGAAAAGAAAATAATACAAAGTTCGGAGAACATTTACAAAGAAATCCAAAGAATCAGCTTGTTTTACTGGGAATTTGTATTGAGTGACCGCAGGTTTTGCAAAATTTAGCATCTTGTTCATGATAACGTTGACTACAGTTAGTGCAATTGTGGAGGTTTTTTTCTGTTGATAT
>JBLFWS010000025.1:0-30035 GCA_047611865.1 Chlamydiales bacterium | reverse complement strand
CTCTTCCTCTTCTTTCTTTCTGTTTTCCGGTACTTTTGAACTTAATTATTCGTTAGGCAGAAGGTTTTCGTAGAAGCCCTCTTCGTTATAGAAAAGGAGGACGGGCTCTATGTCTTCATCGACGATCAAAAGGTCGTTGAGAGAGAGGAAGACTTCCCAATGCTCTTTGCTATGGTAGGAATCCTGGAAGACAAAGATAGGCTTATTGAGGAAATCACTCAGAGCTAGAACTTCTAGACTGTTACCAGAACGGGGCACGTTGTATTCCATAAGATCAGCATAAGAGTTGATATTAAAAGATCCTGTTTTGTCCTCTTTAAACTCTAAGGCAGTCTGTAAAGCAAGAAGGTAGGTCGCATCTTCATTGTGCTCGCGCAGGTGTTTTTCTAGAGCATCCCGATATTCCCATGGTACTCCGTCAAGAGCTTCGGCAGTGGCGCGGTACAAGCTGTCACTGTCAGGGAGGATGTCTTTGTTTCTGAGGTACTGAGATTTTATAAACTCTGCAAAGCTGTGCTGGGTTGTCTCCATCTGCATGTATATCTGTGAGCGAATGTTTTGTGCCCGAGTGAGAGCCACCTGGAAATGAGAGTATTGAACGGGGTCTTCAATTCCGGTGAATTGGAACATTTTTTCCAGGACAGTATTGATAGACTCTTCCTGCTCTTCAAGAAGGTATTTTGAAACAATGAAGGATTGGATGTCGAGATCCTCACCTACTTCTAAATCATAGACGATGTCATCAAGGATATCATCGGCATTATCCATTATTCCTTTTACGCCCGGCAAGGTATCGGCAAGAGGGTCCAGTTGATTAGAGATCTGGTTGATAGATTCTTCAATATCAGCATAAAGGCTTTGAGCTTGTTTCATCATATTGTCGTACATAGGAAGCTTTCTAAGAGGGAAAGAGTCGTCATTAAAAGAGTATTCTTCTATGAGATCCAAGCCTTCTAAGAGACTTTGAAGGGTTATAATTTTTTCTGATGGGGGATGCTCCTCCGTCAGGGTATTATTTAAGATCTCGGTAGTTTCTTTTATCAGATCATCAAGGCTTTCACCGCGGATTTGTTCTTCTGCGCGACCGACCTGATGTTGAATCTCCTTTAAAAAGAGCATGTTATCATCGGAGTGATCCCAGTCTTCATCAAATTGTATCTCTTCCTGGAGCTGGTGGAGCTCCGCTAAGGTTTGCTGAGGATTACAGTCCGTATCAATTTTCTGTGATATTTCCGAGATCCTAAAATCATGCTCCAGATATTGGATGAGGTTGTGGATGTCATTAATTTTCTTGATATGGCTGTCGAGGATCTTACAAGCTTTGTCCAGCTCTGCTAAATCACAGGTGACACGTTGTGATTCCTCTGGGTATAGTGTGCCCTCACTTAAAGAATGAATAAACGTTTGCTGCAAGTCAGAGACCGCTCCCTGAAGTTTGATGTGGAGCATACGGGTGACTTTGATTCGTTCGAGAATGTAGTCCAGGTCTTTTCTTAAGTGCTCGCTGTCACCTTCTTCTTCTACGATTTCTGTAGTGAGGTGCTGAAGTTCTAATTCAAATTCTTCAAGTATCCGAAATTTATCCTCGAACATCTGTGAAATAGTACTTAGTTTAAGATCAGTGTCCTCCTTGGGAAATTCAATGATAGTGGGGTTGTCTTTGGAATGGTCATCACTCATGCTGTACTCCTTTTTCTATCTAAGTGGAGGTTATCTTTTGCGCACTTGTGGCCGAGAGACCAGGGGCTGAAAGTGCTTGTCGCTGACATGGTGAAGGAGGAGCGGGTAGCCCGGTAGCCTCCCATTGACAATCTTTTCAAATATGGAACCATCGCCTTTGAAAAGAATAACAGGCCTATCAAGTTTCTTACTGATAGCATCTATTTCTAAGTCGCTACCCCATTGTTGACTTTCACTCATCCATTTACAATAACGGTCAAAACTATCGGGGGAGGTTCCCAGTTCTTTTTCGAGGGCGTCGTTCAGCTGATTTAAACCGAGCTCCGTCAGAAATCTATTGTCGGCATTTCGTATATCATCTTCTTGATACCCGAAGCGTTTGGCCATAATGTCTTCACCTAAGGATCTCAGGAAGCAGCTGTAGGTGTATTGTAGATCGATATCGTTGATCATAGAGTCGCAAACGGCGTTTTTGTAGTCGTTTTTATGTTCTTTCAAATACTTGACGGCAATCTCCCTAAACTTTTCGTGAGAGCATCCCTCTACCTGCTGTTGGAGAGAGAGGAAGAGGCAGTCCCCCTTGTTGGGAGTTTCTATAGACTGCAAGGAATGCTTCACACATACTTGCAGAGCCTTTAGGTTCTCCCGTAAAAGTATTTCGATTTCTTCAAGAAGGTTTGAGGCATAGTCTTGAATTTTATGTATAGCCACCTGACTATTCGTCCCTTTTTGAGATAAGATGATACCATGGAATTCTTCCAGTTCACTTTGTAATTCCTGTAGTCTTTGGCGAACGTCCATAAATCCTTGAGGGTTTTCACAAGGCAGGTTTCTGCACTCCACAAGGGTCAACTCGATATCTTTAATTTCATTAGACAGGGTCTCCACATCGAATTGTTGCAGGTTTTCAGAGTCTGAAGGAGAGAGAGCACAGATGTTGTTTTGGATTAGATCATGAAGATCAAGTATGCGTTGTCTGAATCCTGGGGGAGTTTGATGGTTTAATGAAGGAATTCGATGATTAAGAGAGTATAGAGAGCTTAACTTTTTATATTGAGATGGCTCGCAAATGATATGATTATAGTCATTTTCGAGGTTGTTGAGGGTGCATTCCACATGAAATTGGTGGTTGATCTCCTGAACTTCTTGAATAAAGTACATTTTTCCAGTGCTATCGGACAAAAGATCTTCGAAAAGGCTGTGGCTTTTCACAAGTTCAATAGCCTCAGCAACTTCGATGTCATTATATTGAAAAATTTCAGAAAATAGTCTGTCTGTAGTACCTAGGATTTCCGCAACTTTACCATGGATGGTATTCATTTCATCCGTCATAGAGTGCACTTCTTGGTGCATTTCAAGTAATTCTGGTTGGGAGAATTTCTCTGAGAACATACTGACAACTACATCATTGACCCGGCCTTCTAGAAGTTCTAGCTTTTCGAGAGAAGTTACCACTAGCATGAGATTAAGGTTAATAGTGTCGATACTCCCCATGGTTTCCCTCCCATTTTTGTTGGCTGATAAATAAGATTACCGGCCGTAACATTTATTATAGCAAAATCATACAAAACTATGTAACTAAACTTGTATATTAATTTTAATAAAAGATGGTGTTTTAGTTGTTTTTAAATAAATACTGAATAATACCCGTTCTATTTTGACCTTTATAAAATCTTGATGCTTCAAATTCATTTTTTAGGGATTCACCTATATAAAACAATGATGTTACGATAGGCACTATAACATTCGATGGGCAATTCATTGAGAAAAGGAGTGTGTGCGTGAGTATATCGAAGGGTTCAACAGACAAGGTTATAGTGCAGGAGAGTACGCGGTTTTCTGAATGCCTACTGTGGGATTTGCAGACAACAGCATATACGCAATTCGGACCTACGGCATGGAGCCATAAGGGAGTACCCTTTTACATCACGAGTAACCCTTTTACTGCCCGTCGGTATGCACAGGTGGTCTTGGGTTTTTTACGAGATTGTGCGGCAGCTAAGGGAGAGATGGCTTTGGATCTAAATGAACCCGTTAACATTTTAGATTTGGGAGCAGGTTCCGGTAGATTCGGTTTTCTTTTTCTAAAGCACCTCCTTGGATGGCTGGAAGGTCATCCCCTCAGCAAAATTAAATTGCGTTACATTATGACGGATATGGTGGAGGATAATATATCCTCACTGAGGAAGCACCCACGGCTGAAGCCCTTTATAGAGAAAGGCATTCTCGACTTTGCCTACTACCGCCTGGGAGATAAAGACACACCGGGCTTACAGCTAAAAGAATCAGGGCTGTCTTTGGACCGGGAAAGTATGCGGAACCCTTCAGTGGTTATCGGTAACTATTTTTTCGACACTGTCCATCAGGATTTATTCTATACTAAAAAAGGAAAACTCAAAGAAGGTAGAGTCTCTTTATATGTTCAGGATGGTGAGGTCTCTGATCCAGAAGACCCCGCAATAATCGATTACTTACAATGTCAATACTCTTACTACGATATTGAAGATCCAGATAACTATTACCCCAATCATCCAGACCTTAATATACTCCTAAAGAATTATACTCAAAATTTTGGTGGTATACCTTTTTTGTTTCCATCTGGAGCTTTTGAAGCGATACGCTTTGTTTCTCGTTTAACAAAGGATCGCTACCTTCTTCTCGTAGGTGATCAAGGTGTTTGCACGAGTCAACAGGTCGTTGACTCGGGCGAGCCTGTGATTTCCAAACACGCAAGTTTTTCCATTCCGGTTAACTACCATGCTTTGTCCTCTTACTTCCAAATGAAGGAAGGGCTGGCGTTAACAACGACCTCTCCAGATCCCTCTTTTGTAGTTCTGGCAGGGATCCAGGGGGGAGAGGCTAAGGATTTCCCGGAGACGACTTTAGCCTATCGTGAGGGTATGGATGCTTTTGAACCTCAAAATTATTGGTCTATGGTCAACAGTGTAAATGAGAATCTGAAACACACAGATTTAGACCACATGCTCTTTCTTCTTAAGTTGGGCCATTGGGATGTCAGTAACTTTCATGCCTTTTTCGATGAAATAAGAAAAAAGATTACTTCCGCTGATCAGAAGATGAAGGATAAGCTAGCCCAAACGATGCACAATATCTGGGACAATTTTTATAGCGTTTCGAAGGAAGAATCTTTGATTATCTTGAATATGGGTGTGCTTTTCTATGAAATGAAACGTTATGAAGATGCAATGTGCTTTTTCGAGCACGCTCTTGAGATTCAAGAGGACAACGAAATGGCGAAGAAAAATTTGCTCTTAAGCCGTGCAGCCTGGGAAAAGGAAGGCGGAGGAAGATAAGAGTGAAGGTTGATTACAGAGAAAGGAAAAATAGAGAGAATCTCGATCTCTCTATTTTTCCTTTCTCTGTTTGTTGATTCTCTTCTCTTTTTGGATTATACCATCAGAGGTTTGAGATCCATGATCTGTTGAGACAGGATTATCCAGTCTTGCCAGTCTTTCTTAAGGGATTTTTTCATGCGTTTGATTTCTAAGCGCAACTCCTTAAGAGTTTCTTTTTCCACCTGCTCGTACTTACAGGCTTTGTACTCATTCATGAGCTTTTGGAATTCAACAATTTGAGCAGAGATATTGTCTGACATCTCCTGAACTTTTTGCTCGAGAATTTCCTTTTTGACATACATTAACTCTTTGATCTGCTCTTTCATGTTTTGGGCATCTTCCAAAACCAGTCGTTTTTGCACTGTGAAAAAATCCACTTTCTTTAAGTCCCATGCAAGACGGGTTTTATGAAGGGCCCAGATGAGCCATTTTGTGGGATCAAAGTTGTACCAGCGGATACCATTTCTGTAGTCATTGGCAAAGGTGTGGTGGTAGTTGTGGTAGCCCTCTCCAAAAGTCAGGAGCGATATCAGGAAGTTATCCACAGCGGAGTGTTCTTTTGAAAAACTTTTAGAACCCCAAGTGTGGGCCAGGGAGTTAATAAACCATGTGCAGTGGTGCAGTGTTAGCAGACGTACCCAAAGAGTAATGAAAAAGGCTCCGAGGAAATCGCCGAGTGCCCAACCGGTGACGAGAAATGCCAGGATATTGGTGAAAACCATGAGCTTATAGTAGTGACGGTGTTGGAAGGCGACCATTTTGTTTTTAAGCAAGTCGCTGACGACCTTTGGCTCAATTTCAGGAGATTCATCCATCAACCACCACATGTGTGCGTACCAGAATCCTTTTTTTATGGAATAGGGATCCTTGTCAGTGTCAACGAATGCGTGATGTTTTCTGTGGTCGTAGCTCCAGCGTAAGGCACTGCCTTGTGTGGCCATCGTACCGAAGAAAAGCAATACGGCTTCCGGGATACTTTTCATTTTATAAGCTTTGTGCGAATAGTATCTATGATAACCTGCTGTGATGCCGATACCTGTCGCAAAAAATAGCGCGATACTAACAAGGACTAAGCTTAATCCTGGTGGGTTGTAGTAAAGGTAAACAGGCAAGGAAACCAGTAAGAATGCGTGGTAGCAGATGATAGCAATCCCAGCACCTGAAGTAATTTTATTTTTAATCATTAGAAACCCCCCAAATAAGATATTGGTTTTCGCTTGAAGCAGACATTATACGTTGTTGTTGAGTGGAGATCAAACAAATTATACCAATCTCGGCTCACAAATTAAAAATTTGATACGAGATTGGTATAAATTAAGTATAAGCTAAGAGGGTGAACATATGAATAAAAAATATTTAGATCACCTGCTGTTGGACTTTATAATGCGTCTATTTTAGCCGCGAGGATGAAATCACTCTCAGACAATCCGTTGATCTTGTGAGTAAAGATTTTTACTTTTACCTTGCCCCACGTAAGGAAAATGTCGGGGTGATGTCCCTCTTTTTCTGCTACGGCACCCATTCTGTTGGTGAAGTCCAGAGCCTGAACGAAATTTTCAAAGTCGAATTCTCTTTCAATGTGGTGTCCGTCTACTACTGACCATCCTGAGTTTAGTTCATCGACCAGGTTTTGTAGTTCCTCGCCCTGTAGGCAAGGTACACCAACGGCACAAGCAACGCATTTTTTTTCACTTAATTTAGTCATAAGTAATTCCTTGGTTTTGTAGTGGATTTATATCAAATTTGATGCAAAGTCGGTATGTCTCTATTACCTGAGTTCAGGATTTACTTACATACACAAACAAGTTCAAAAAAAACATTGAAGTGAAAAATATTCCTTGATACAAGCTTTGGAAATTACGATCGAAGTAGCGAAAAAAGGAAAAACTAATGAAAACGACAATATACCCACCCATTACTTCTGAAATATCCGTAGGGTTCTTCCCGAATAGAGATTCACATGTACTGCCAGCTTTATACGAATGTGACATGTGTGCAGTGGGGGTTTCTGAAACAGGAGAAATTCAAGCGAGAGAGCATGCGGCTAGTCATGAAAAAGGCATTAGGAAAACCCTTGAAAGGCTTGTCAGAGAGAATCTTCCCGAAATAATTCTGAGTACTTTTCGCTATCAGCTGAATCACATAGTTCATGAAGAGAGAGAAGCTTGGTTGTGTCTGGAACTTGATGCTCTGGCGGCAAGAGTTAATTCTTTGGAATATCTCGAAGGGGGAGTGGGCTTCGACACAGAAGATCCTATGTATACTTTCAGGCAGCTGATGACTTTTCTTAACAGGAAAATGGAACCCGTTGAATTTATCGCTCCTCAGCGTAATGAAATGGAAATGATTGGGATCTTCCTTAGGCGTCTTGTACAAGAGGTGCACCTTAAAGATATTTATCTCAAATCCAACCTCCACGAAACGGAGAAGAGGCGAATGATAAATATTGTTGATTGCATAGAAAAAAATGCGACCAACACGCCAGAGCTGCATTTTGATTTGCGCTGCACAAGAAGAGGGATATATAGCCTGCCTACCTTACGAGGAGGGATGGATGCTGAGCTTTTTAAGGCAGCGGATATTATGGGGGATGTGTCGAAGGTAGGGGTAACGGCTGCCCGTGGATCTGCTGATCTGGAAAGTGCTGGAAATGCCGGAGTAAAGACTTTTCTCTTCTTTAGGGGGATTATTGCTAACATTAGGGAAGCGATGAAAGGCAAGGCGTATCACGAGGTCTTGGCCATAGAATCCTACAAAAGACTAGCGCTGAAGTATAACAAATACGGCAAAGTACTTCTTCTTCAGGATAAGTTGGAGGATATTATTGCCAAGACTCGGCAAAGCAGTGACTGGGTTGTAAAATATACAGGAGTCACTGCGTTGTATGCAATCGTTGATAAGGTAAAGCAATGTCATTTGGATGCAAGCGACGACTTGAGAAAAATTATTCTGGATGGAGATACGGTTCCAACAAAACCATCGATATTTACCTGCTTTTGTTGCATGCCAAAGGAAGATAGAATCCCAAGTGCTATAGAACTTATAGCATCCTATGCAAAGAGTAGTTCTGGAATGGGAATCAAAAGACTGTATGGAAAGGAAAAGTGGCGTGTTCAGGATTTGGCAAAAAGGTTAGTGACCTCTCTGTCACTACATGAAGAAGTTGCTGTATCTATCCGCTTGAGAGCTTTAGAATACGCCCGAAACTTCGAGGGCCTGAAGTTATGCAACGCAGACCTCCATAAAGCAGACTTTTTCGGGGCCAATGTAAAAGATGGGAAGTTTTACAAATCATACCTTTTTCAGGCGAATTTTCGAGGGGCTAATTGTCAGGGGACAGCTTTTGACGACGCGGATATTGAAAGAGCTGATTTCAGAGGGGCTTATGGCTTGGACGTCGAACAAATTAAAAAAGCAGAGAACTGGGAGTTAGCGTTTTTTGATGAGGAATTCAAAGCTCTTTTGGAAGCGATAAATGATGAGTCATAGATTCGATGATTCTGAATGCTAAAAATCTAAGTCAAATTCATTGAACGACCCGGGTAAGATCTTTTCCTTTTGAAGATCTTGCCCCTGTGTCTGATTTTTCTATAGCTGAAGTCATGACAATTTCAATGTCTTACTGCTCCAGTTTTCGAGAGCGAGGCTTATGTGACAATCAGGGTCTCTGCCTGAAGGTATTAAGACTGCATTTCATAACTTTAGTAGAGGAGTGGCCGTGAAGGCGCAATAATCCTCATTTTTCTCTTTGTTTTGTGTCTATGGATATTAATTATTAGTTTATGCCAACATCACCTTAACTTAATGACTTAATTATGATGGGAGCGTGATGAGTGGATTACCGGCCCTAAGGGTTGCTTTCTTAACCCTGTTTGGATTTTTGTTTTTCAATTTCGGTCTTTTCGCAGAAGAGATGCGCACAGCTGATGTGATTATTTTGAACGGTCACCTCGGAAAAGAAGCTATAGACAAGGCTAAAGAAGAATTTGAAGCCTTAAAAGACTCACAAAAAGATACTCTTGTGGTGGAGGTAGACTCCACATCCGGCGATATACTTCAGGTTCTTGACATGGCAAGAGTTATCTATGAAGCTAAAGTATCACGGGGTATTAAAGTCGTGGTGTACATCAATGGATCTGCCATCGGGCCAGCATCAGCCATCCCCTTTGTTGCGGATGAACTGCTAGCATCGGTATTTGTCTCATGGGGTGGTACGAACCTTGGAGAAGACTCTGTACTGCCAACGAATATTCTGCGGAGCAGAATACGTAGTCTTATCTCAAACTCTCATCCACAACATAAATTGATGACGCTTATTGCAGAAGCCATGGTGGACCCTGCAGTAGTGGTTGTTGATGACAGAGGATGGAAACGCGGGTCGGAAGAAGGTAGAGACTCCACAAGCGTGGTCTCTCCTGAGAGCGAGACTCTTGTGATCGACCACAATCAATTGCAAAAACTGGGACTAGCAACGGCCTTATTTCCTCGCGATATGCTGAAAGATTTCTTTGATCTCACTCAGGAGCAAGTGGCCCATCTGAAGGAACAGGTCAGGTCAGAAGACACGACCCTCGAGCAACTCCCGAAAGATGTGCTAGAAAAGCTCAGCAAGCATATTCAATTTGATTCAGACGGTAAGAATACTGTCGGTCGGATCACCATCGATAACAAGAAAACGGGAATAGACCAGTCCACATGGATATATGTGAAATCGGCACTGGACTATTACAAAGAAAAAAAGCCCGTATTCATTATCCTGGAGTTGAATACCCCCGGGGGAGAAGTATTCTCTTCTCAACAGATCTCTGATGCCCTCATGGATCTTGACACGAACTACAGTATTCCAACGGTTGCTTTCATCGATAACTGGGCAGTCTCTGCTGGCGCGATGCTGGCTTATTCCTGTCGTTTTATCGGGATAGTAAAGGATGCTACGATGGGTGCCGCAGAGCCAGTATTGGCAGGAGCTGAGGGAGGAATGCAGACGGCATCGGAGAAAATTAATTCCGCACTGCGTGCCGACTTTGCAAACCGGGCAGGCTTCTATGACAGGGAAACTCTTATAGCTGAGGCTATGGTAGATAAGTCGATGATTCTTGTTCTGCGTAACAAGAAAGTCCTTAAGTTAGAGACAGTTGAGCAGATCATTACAGGTGGTTCTTCTCCGGATGTTTTGATTTCGGCAGAGGGCAAGCTTTTAACTCTCGATGCTCAAAAGATGATGCTCTATGGGGTGGCGGATTTTATGGTCGAACCCATGAAGTTGGAGCCGATCACTGCGCTAGAAGAGGAAAGTGGGGAGTGGCCAGCGGAAAAATATCTGCTTTTCTCCCATAGCTTTTTCAAGGGAATTCCTGGCGCTACCATCGAAACGTATAAGATGGACTGGAAACTTAGTTTCTTCGCCATTTTAGCATCTCCTGCAGTAGCGTCGCTGTTGTTTATGGGAATGATGGTGGGTTTTTATGTGGAGATGAACTCCCCAGGATTTGGTCTACCGGGTTCAGTAGCTCTTGTATGTCTCTTTTTTATTGTTCTATCGAGTTTCTCCTTGGCAGCAGTGTCTTGGTTAGAGGTAATCATCCTATTGGCTGGTCTCGCTCTCCTTGCAGTAGAGCTCCTGATCTTACCGGGTTTTGGTATAGCGGGGATTGTGGGAGGGTTGCTTGTATTAGTAGGGCTCTTTGCCCTGATGCTACCCTCTGTTGGTTCTGTGGATTTCGATCTTCAGACGGAGACTTTTAACGCTGCAGGTGAAGTGTTTATGTACCGCTTAGCGTGGCTCTGTAGCTCGCTCATCATGGGATTTCTTGTGATCTCTTTGCTAGCGCGCTTTGTAATGCCAAAGTTTACTCTTTTCAACCGTTTGGTACTCGTGGGAGAAGAAAGCTCCAGTGACGGCTTTGTAGCAGGAGCAGATCCTAGTGCGTATCCTAGTGTGGGAAGTCACGGAGAAGTGCTCTCTACTCTGCGTCCATCAGGAAAGGTCATGGTAGATGATGAAGTATATGATGCAATGAGCAGGGGAGGCTTTATAGAAAAGGGCATACCTATTATCGTTGTACAGGTAGAAAGAAATAAAGTTATCGTAGAAGAATCCAAAACGGGAGCTGTATAAAGATGATTGTTCCCTATGTTATGTTGGGAGTAGGTCTCCTGCTAATCTACATGGAGTTTTATTTGCCCGGAGGAATTATGGGCACATGTGGCTCCATACTTCTGGTGATGGGTGTCGTATTTTTCTCACAGGGAAGCGAAAATCCCCTTCACGTCATGTTGTTTACTGTGGGAGCAATGGTGGGTCTGGCTTTTGTCGTCATGTTCGCATTGAATCGGATAAAGTCTGCTGATCCAGAATCCAGCGTCTACCTAAGTGACGACCAAGAGGGCTACCGAGCCCCGACATTTTCCGCTGAGGCGGTCGGGAAAATGGGCAGCGTTCTGACCGATATGAAGCCCTCGGGACACATTCTCATAGAGGGAAAACAATTTCAGGCCGTTTCCAAAACAGGATACCTGCTAAAGGGTTCTGAAGTTATCGTCACCGGTGGTAAAGGTGCATATTTATTTGTTAAACCCTGCAAAAAGGAAAATTATTCATGACCATGCAAATCCTAGGGCAGTCTGACCTGGCCCTGGAGTTTTACTTTCTGATAGTAATTCTCGCTATCGTCGTCATCGTCCTATTAACGATTGTCGGCAAATTTATTAGTTTGTGGTTTCAGGCGTTTGTATCTGGCACACCAATCTCATTGTTTAACATCATCGGGATGAGCCTCAGAAAAATCCCCCCGGCACTTATTGTAACAGCACGTATTACCACGTATAAAGCGGGCCTTAAGGGGATAGAAGTTGCCGACTTGGAGACTCACTTTCTCGCAGGAGGAAATATATCTGGTGTTGTGTCGGCGATGATTGCTGCCGACAAAGCGAATATCCCATTGGGTTGGAGAGAAGCTACAGCTATCGACCTTGCAGGGCGTAACATTCTCGACGCGGTAAAAACCTCTGTATACCCTAAAGTTATTGATTGTCCTTCTAATACACCGGGCGACTATATCGTCGCTGTCGCTAAAGATGGCGTACAGCTCTTGTGCCGCGCTCGTGTTACTGTACGGACAAACATTCAACAGCTTGTAGGTGGTGCGACAGAAGAGACAGTGATTGCTCGTGTGGGTGAAGGTATCGTCAGTGCAATCGGTAGTGCTAACACACATCTTGAAGTGTTGGAGTCACCACAGCGTATATCGAAACTCGTATTAGGCAAAGGTCTTGACGCTCAGACAGCTTTTGAAATTCTGTCAATCGATATCGCAGATATCAATGTGGGAGAAAACATCGGAGCTAAGTTGCGTGCTGACAGAGCAGAAGCTGACATGCGTATCTTCCGCGCGGATGCGGAAAAACGTCGTGCAATGGCGGTAGCTGTGGAGCAGGAGAATATAGCTAAAGTACAGGATATGCGTGCTAAGGTGGTAGAAGCAGAAGCTGTAATACCACTCGCCGTGGCAGAGGCTTTCCGTGGAGGAAGACTAGGCGTTATGGATTATGCTCGTATTCAGAACGTCCAGGCAGATACCAAGATGCGAGACAATCTAGGTGAACCTCCGGCAAGACCACAGGATCAGTAATCTGAATTAATTAATGTAATAGGGAGTCTAACGACTCCCTATTTTATCTGCAGCGGAGGCATAATGAGTTTTTTCGAGTTGATAGGTTTTGTCATCATGGCTTTTGTTTTAATATCTCCGATCATTAAGAAGATTAAGGAAGAAGGGATAGGCGATACAAGAGACCAGATGAATGATGATGAAGATAGAGTAGAAGAGAAATACGAACGGGAAGAGATCGTCAAAGAGTTTCTGAAATCTCTGGATATGGATTTCGAAGAAGAGAAGGTTAAGCCCCCACCGCCGCCGCCCCCTCCAGCTCCAGGAAAGAGGATGACACGTGCACAGGCCAGAAAGGAGAAGTTTGCATTTAAAGGTAAGCTCACAGATCGCCACCAGACATCTTCTATCGAAGAGAGGCACGTAAACACCAGAGTAGAGGAGGGTGGAGGCAATCATCTCGTCAGCGCAAGATTTTCGGAGATGCCAAAAAATAAAGCTTATGTGATAAAAGAACGAAAGGCAGGCTCTACCCTTAACGGTCGCTTTCTTGATAAAGCTGCCCGGAGAGACCTCCTACTCATGCATGAAGTTATGTCACCACCAAGAAGTTTGCGGACGGAACAAAAATGGTAAATATATCACGGAATCTCTCCAAGCTGAAGTATGAAATAGACATGATAGCCCAAAGGGCAGGCAGGGATCCTGAGGAGATAACGCTCGTCGCAGTTTCCAAGCAACATCCTGTCAACAGTGTTCTTCTAGCATACAATGCCGGTTGCCTCGACTTCGGAGAAAATCGAGTGCTGGAAGCGGTAGAGAAAATCCGCCGCGCTCCAGATGATGCCCGCTGGCATTTTGTGGGCAACCTGCAAAGTGGGCGAGTCTCCAAGGCCGTAGCATCTTTCAGCTTGATTCACTCTGTAGATTCTAAAGGTCTCGCAGAGAGGATATCAGAAAGTAGCAAGAAAGCCGGAAAGATCACAGAAATTCTCCTACAAGTGAATACCTCCGGAGAAGAGTCCAAGAATGGCCTCACCCCAGAGGAATGGGAAGAATGCTTCAAAGACATCGTCGCCCTAAAAGGAATACGCGTAAAAGGCCTAATGACGATGGCGCCACTCACAAAAGACAAAGAAATCATCCGCGGAACCTTTGCCCGCCTCCGTGAATTTCGAGACAAGATAAACCCCTATTCCCGCGAGGAAGTGTTTCACCTGTCAATGGGCATGAGCAACGACTACGAAATAGCCATCGAAGAAGGAGCAACAATCCTACGCATCGGCACAGAAATTTTCGGGGGGCGCTAGAGGCCAAAGTTCTTATGGGGGTTCACCCCAAACCCCAGCAAAGGGCCAGCCCTCTGCACACCCCATTAGTGTCCGAGCAATCGAAGCGTATTTAGCTTAAACATCTCTTTTCTCAGCACTCGATGAACTTCGTTCCTCTCGCCAGCAGTCAGCACCATCGTTCCGATGGCACTGATTAGATCCGCCTCCGGCGGTGTGACGATACCTGTCAGAATAAGGTTTGATTAATAAGTTATTAGAGACTTTTTCAAAATTATCATTTCACAAGAGAATTATAGGGGTTTTAGATTAGATTTGCCAAGAAATCAGGAAAAGAGGTATAATGAGGGTGTTCTCTACCAGTGGTAGCGGAATCTTAAAAGGCACCCCGCTGAGCCAGCCTGGCGAATCAGCGGTTTTTTTATGTCCATTTTTGGCCAGATCGAATTTTTTCAATTGTCGATGGTCGCCCTTTTCTTCCTGGTGTATCAGCAACAAAAGCACTTATAAAGTTGGCTGTATTATTTTTTTTTAATGCAATTATGACGACATAGTTTCCCATTACAATGGTTACTCGCCTTGTGGGATCATAACGTTTTTTTGTACTGTCATACCCAACAAATTTTTCGCTACTTTGGTCTTTGAGAGCCGCTTTAATCCAGTCGATTCTTTCGGCACGTTTGAGGGAAAAAGTGTCGTCTTTTTTGTGAATAGACTCAAAAAAGGCGTGATCAAAGTCTCTGATTTTGAAGCGAACTTGAATGCCATCAAATGTGCATATTTCGCCCTGACAATAATGTTGTTTCCAGTGGTCTTTGTACTCTTGTTCAGAATTTAGTTTCAGAATTGTGGGGTAGGTCATTGCCATCCACCACTAAGGTCGATTTGAAAGACATTGAATTTATACTCGTTTCGACTAGTAGGAGAAACCTTTTTGCCGAGGAGCTTTTCTAACTCTAATACAGTTTTATGCTTTGAGCTATCGATTTTTAAGGTTTGGTTTAAGCTGCTTGATGCTATTCCGGTTAATACATCAGTAAGTTGAATAAGAACAGATTCACTTGATCGAGTAGCCTGAACGGAGCTTATTTTAGCAGATAGGTTGGAGCTGTCTAAGCATCTTTCGAGGACGTGTAATCGATCGCGCCTTTGATTTGTTTTGTAATCGCAGAAAATATGGTATTCGTTAAAATCAGCTATCCAGTGGTGAAGCATTTGGTAATAAAACTTATAAAATCCGAGTTCTTGATTGTTGTCATGGTATTGGAGGAGGTTCACCTTATTGTTTGCTACTGCAATACATCGAAATCGCAGTTCATCACCTTGTGCAACAAACCATTGGATTAATTCATTATAGAAATTTTCACGAGAGGGGGAGATTTTTTGCCATTTAAATTCACCTCCAATTTTGTGTTTGTTTCGAAGTGTATGAATAGCATCCTTGTAACTTTGTCTTTTTTCGGATTTTAGCCATAAGCTTCCTATTACCAAATATTGGGCTTGTGGATGTTGGGAAGCTAAAAGATCAGGTTGACTTTCGTCGCAGTATATATCGAATTCCATTATTAATACCTTGTCACGTGTCTTAGAATGCATACCATAGGAATTATACGAACTCCTAGAGTATGTTAATAGAAAAAAATATGAAACGGTTGATCAATACAAATTTTGTAAACTTTTTTTCTCTCTTCTTCCCTCCTCTTATCTTCCTTCGCGACCTTCGCTTTCTTCGCTGACTTCGCGTTCCTCTTCTCTTTAGCCCTCCCCAGTCTCTCTTTGTTCTAGCTCTAAAGTCTTGACTCCCTGTAGAATTCCTTAGCTATATCAGACTGTTTTATCCAAGAGTTTGATAAATATCAAATATCTGATATACCACTAAAGTGTGAGGGTTTTTGGGCTATTGAAAAACTCTTGCTAGCGAATTCTATTTGTAGAGGGCCATATGAAAACGGAAGTTGCAGAACGAGAAGCAACAGAGTTCTTTCCACATAATACTGCTGATATAGTAAAGGAGCTAGGTAAAGACCGTCTCCTTGATAACCTCCGGAAAATGTTATACATCAGAAATATGGAGGTGCGGGCAGAGTCCGCTTATCAGCATGGAAAGATAGGGGGCTTTTTTCATTCATATATGGGACAGGAAGCTATCCAGACAGCTATGCTGGAAGCTTGTGGAAAGGATAATTGGTTTTCGACAACCTATCGTTGTCATGCCTTGGCATTACTGCTGGGTGTCACTCCAGAAGAATTTATGGCTGAGCTGTACGGGAAGGCTACAGGTAACGCCAATGGTCGTGGTGGGTCCATGCACCTATACACAGACCGCATGCTCGGCGGTTTCGGTATCGTGGGGGGGCAAGTGCCAGTCGCCATTGGGGCAGCCTTTACCTTGAAACATCAGAAGAATAGAGACGAAGTTTCTTTCTGCTTTCTTGGAGACGGGGCAGTTGCTCAAGGAGCTTTTCACGAGTCGTTAAATCTAGCTTCTCTATGGGACCTTCCCTGTATCATCGTCATTGAAAACAATCAGTGGGGAATGGGAACAGGAGTTGACAGAGCTATCAGCGTAAAACGTTTAGCTGAGGATAAAGCCCCCGGCTATGGCATGAAGGGCTACACCTTTGACGGGATGGACTTCTTCAACTGCTATGCGGGCTTTAAGAAAGTCTTTGAAGAGGTAAAAAGTACCCAAAGACCTGTACTTATCGAAGCGGTGACACATCGATTTCGAGGCCACTCCATTTCAGATCCAGGACTCTATCGTAGCAAGACGGATCTGCAACATATCATGGAAAATGGACCAATCGCTAAATTGCGGGCTGTCCTAAAAGAACAGGGCTTCATGGATGACGAGGGTTTTAAAGTGATGGATAAAGAACAACGACAAATTGCAATAGATGCGATGAAACATGCAGACGAGGCTCCTTGGCCGGATCCGGTGACCTTGGAAGAGGGCGTTTTTGCTCCATAAATAAAAAGGCGAAGCAATGGGAACACAAGTAGTAGAGATGCGCGAGGCTCTCAGGCAGGCCCTCGATGAAGAGATGGAGAGGGATGCTAATGTCGTCATTATGGGTGAAGAAGTAGCCGAATATAACGGCGCCTACAAGGTGACAAAGGGTATGTTTGACAAGTGGGGAGGAGATCGTGTCCTCGATACTCCGATCTCGGAGCTAGGCTTTTCGGGGTTAGGAATCGGAGCCGCTCTGACAGGAATGCGCCCAGTCGTGGAGTTTATGAGTTTTAACTTCTCCTTTGTGGCGATAGATCAGATTATCTCCAACGCAGCAAAGATGCACTATATGTCTGGTGGACGCTTTAGCGTTCCTATAGTATTCAGAGGGCCTAATGGTGCAGCAGCACAAGTATCTTGTCAGCATTCCCATTGTGTAGAAGCTTTATACAGCAACTTGCCGGGATTAAGGGTGGTAGCACCTAGTAATCCCTACGACGCCAAGGGGTTGCTAAAGACTGCTATTAGAGACAACAACCCCGTCATTTTTCTGGAAAGTGAGATGACCTATGGCAATAAGATGGAAATCCCTACAGAGGAATACCTTATTCCTTTTGGGAAAGCCTCAGTTGTCAAAAAAGGAAAGGATATCACCCTGGTTTCCCATAGCCTTATGGCTAATATGTGTGTAGAGGCTGCAAAGGAGCTAAAGAAAAAGGGGATCGACGCGGAAGTTATCGACCTGAGATCTATCAGGCCACTTGATATTACAACGATAGCCCACTCCGTGAAAAAGACCAACTTCTGTGTACTGGTAGAAGAAGGCCATATTTTCGGAGGCATCTGTGCCGAGTTGGGTTTTCAGATACAAGAACACTGTTTTGACTTTCTCGATGCTCCTATTGAGCGCGTATGCCAGCGTGAAACGCCTATGCCATATTCCAAGAATATGGAAAAAGAGACATTACCGACGATACCGAGAATTATCAGGTCGGTAGAAAAAGCATTAAATCGTAACTAACTAAGACAAGAATTACAGGAGCTAGCCACCCATGCCATATACTCTAACTATGCCCAAATTATCTCCTACAATGGAACGAGGAACGATTACGAAATGGTGTAAAAATGAAGGCGATTTTGTTGAGTCGGGAGAGGTACTGATTGAGGTGGCCACAGATAAAGCGACTGTTGAATATGAAGCCTTGGATGAAGGATGGCTACGGAAAATTATTGTTAGCGAAGGGGATGATGCCATCATCAATCAAGCCATTGCTGTTCTGACAGAAGAGGAAAAGGAAAGTATAGACACCTACAAGCCAGAAGGCCTCGCACCAGTTGCAGAGGAGATCATCACTGTTACTGACACAGCAGATGCTCCAAAGCTTGCAAAACAAAGTGAAGCGGTAGCCTTTGTGGACCAGACCGCAGGCTTGCGGCAGCCAACATTTGCCCCTGAAGTACCACTTGAAGATTATGAATACAATATTCCCTCAGAAGACATCGAAAAGCGTATATCAGCCTCACCCTTGGCTAAGAGTCTTGCCAAAGAACAAGGCTTGGACTTGAGTACAGTAAAGGGAACAGGCCCTTCCGGGCGAGTGATGAGTGAAGACCTCGTGAATGCTCAGAAAAATACAACCGTAGCTTTTGGTCGTAGAGAAGTGCCGGTGGAAAAGCCTGGTGAGTTCTCTGAGGAAAAGATGACTCCTATGCGTAAAGCTATCGGAGAGCGTTTGCAAGAATCCAAGACTTTTATCCCTCACTATTACGTGACCCAAAAGATTGATGCCATGTCTATGTTTGAGACTCGCAAGCAACTAAAAAGTCAGGGTATCAATGTAACATTCAATGACTTCGTCGTTCGTGCAGTAGCCTTGTCACTGCGCAAGCATCCCGGAATAAATACAGGCTTTAATTCCGTTAACAACTCTATCGTCCATTTCAAAACCATCGATATCTCTGTAGCTGTGAGTTTGGAGGGTGGTCTCATAACGCCTATCGTTCGTCATGCGGATTTCAAAAACATCGGCCAGATTTCTGTGGAGGTCAAAGACCTTGTGAGGAAAGCCCGAGAGGGAAAACTGGAACAGCACGAATATAGGGGTGGGTCTTTTACAGTGTCCAACCTGGGTATGTACGGCATTAGCGATTTTACAGCAATTATCAACCCTCCACAGGCAGCAATCCTTGCAGTAGGGGGAATACTCGATGTTCCCGTTGTGAAAGATGGATTGGTGGTAGCGGGCAAAACGATGTCTATGACCATGTCTTCGGATCACCGTATCATCGACGGCTCAGCAGCGGCAGACTTCTTGAAAACAATGAGAGGATTCCTTGAGAATCCTGCTACTCTGCTTCTGTAGTTTAGTGTACGATCTCCTTGTAGACATTCTTTTGCTTTGGCCAGTAGAGCGGCATAGGCGATCTATATGTGTTGAGAGGGTCGAAGAAATGGATTGAGCGCCAGAGGCGCGCCATTATGTAGGCCGGGTCGTAGCGAGCTTGCGAGCAAGGCCCGGTTTAAGGATCAAATATCAATTATGGAGCACCGGCAGGTGCGGCACTTAAAGATTGTAGATAGGAAAGTATTAGGATGACTGAAATCGAAATAGGACAGGGTATTCTCGAAACACCGAAATTTGCCCAACGTTGCCGCAGCCTGGGCAGCATCTCTGTTATTATTACCGACAGCAATGTAGAAGGACTCTATGGGCAGAGGCTTCTGGAGTATCTCCGCAGTCAAGGACTAGAGGTGCAACTATTAGCCTTTCCAGCAGGAGAGACCCATAAGTCAAGACGCACGAAGGAGAATCTCGAAGATCAGATGCTGGCCTCTGGACTAGGGAGAGATACTTGCGTGATAGGTCTCGGTGGTGGTGTCGTCACGGATCTGGCGGGATTTTTAGCTTCCACATATTGTAGAGGGGTTCCCCTGATCCTTGCTCCTACAACACTACTAGGGATGGTTGATGCGAGCATCGGTGGCAAAACAGCCGTTAATGTACCCCACGGGAAAAACCTGATCGGAAGTTTTTATGAAGCCAAGCACCTAGTCATAGACACTCTCACCTTGGAGACTCTCTCGAAAAGAGAATTTCTCAGTGGAATGGCAGAGGTAATAAAGCATGGCTTGATTGCAGATGCAGACTACTTTTCTTTTTTAGAAGAAAATGTGGATGCCATCTTAAAAGGTCAGCCAGATATCATTAATAAGATCATCCATGAAAGTGTTCGACTTAAAAATCATGTCGCAAATGCAGACTCCAAAGAGAGGGGAATTCGTCGTATCCTCAACTTCGGGCATACCATCGGACATGCGATTGAGCTATTGGATAATTATCAGACATCTCATGGGGAAGCCGTTGTCCTGGGCTGTATTATAGAGGGAGAAATTTCTCGTAAATTGGGTTATTTGTCTCTTGAGGATTATGAACGCCTGCAGGAAATTTTTCAGAAGTTTGGGATGTATCCTACACTTAAAGATAAGTACACCGCGGCAGAACTCTTGAAAACGATGCAACTCGACAAAAAATCCGTTCAAAAGACAGCACGCTTTGTTCTTCTAGAAGCTATCGGTAAGGCTTGTGAATTTGAGGGGGACTACTGCAAGACTGTAGATTCCGATATTGTCACGGCAGCATTTCAGCCTTTCGCCAAGCAGTGTCATAATCTTCTTTGTAGTAATCAAGGGGATTAGGTTTAGGGGTTGAGAAAATCATGAAGTTGTTTACTGATGTTGGAATCGGAAATTAGTTCATTAACAGCATCTTCAATATCAAAAGTTTCCATACCCATTAAGTTGAACTCATCACACATAGCCATACTCATTTTTGAGGCGACATTCTCTTTGAATGTACTAAGTTTCTCCTCAGTAGTGTTGAGATGAGCGAGATCTTTGTGGGCTTCTCTTAAGTTGCGGGCTATTGAATCCATTACGAAATCCTGGGCTTGGTCTACAGTCATTTCCTCAATAGGTCTAACTTGGTCTTTTTCTTTCTCTTTTTGAGGGGGGGGCGGTAACATCTCGGTTCTTTTGATTCATTACTTTGTTTTGATGCTTTGCTGCTCCACGAATGACAGAGCTCTTAAAATCATCACCAACTTTTTCATTGATTGCGCCTTCAAATGCTCTGAGGAGTCTGAGAGGTACCGTTTTTACTTTAGATATTGATCCTTTTTGGGATGCCATGACTC
Organism: Chlamydiales bacterium; assembly: GCA_047611865.1. Lineage (GTDB taxonomy): Bacteria > Chlamydiota > Chlamydiia > Chlamydiales > JBDQID01 > JBLFWS01. Next base: position 8,953 of record JBLFWS010000025.1, on the reverse strand, counting down.
CGGCAGGATTTTTACCTCTCCCTACCTCCGAAGCAGGAGCTTCTTTATCAAATTCCCTTGCGCTTGAATTTTCGGCAAATCGTACTCTTCCTTTGGAAGGGTTTCTGCAATCTGGATACTCACCTTTTGTTTTGGTTAAAATGTCAGGAGTGCCTAAGGGTGAAAGGAATCTGGGAGAACTGCTGAGAGAACTTCTGGAAGATGCACTGGTGGATTGTGGAGAGGGGGCATTTCTGCGATTTATTATAGGGGATAGGGGGTGTTTGCGGATGGACACTACGCTTGAAGTGGCTTGTTTTCGAGTTTCTCTCGTAGGAGGGCCAGGGTTTCGCTCTGCATTTACGCCTACTGGAACTCTAGGGAATTTTTGGGTACTGACAAAACGATTTACAGCTGGATTAGTTTTTCCCAGGCCTGCTCTTGAGGCTTTTGTGGGGGAATGAGGATTATTAATGTTTGGAAAGGAACCGCTTTCAAGACTTACCATACCTGCCTCTCATAGTTGGAGGGCATAAAGCCCTATAATAATGATAGCAAGCACAGAGTGGAATATCAATTAAATATTTTAAAGTTAGCGGTTAAGGCGTTCTCTGGTGCTGAATAAGAAGAAGATAGCAATAAAGCAAATAGATAGTATTATTACATAGAGAGAAGAGGGAGGTCTTAGCTCAAAGGCGTCGTGAGCAGCGAAAAATTCGTCTTCATCGACATCAATGGCATAGGATTCTGTGGATAGAAGGGCAAATTGGACCACGCTTAAGTCCCGATCGGTACTTTGTAATTCATCGCCTTCCATGATTTCGGGGTGTAGGGTGACGTATTTGTGAATTTTTATTGCCAGCTCTTCATTATATGTGATTTCTTCGGGGTTAACTTCTCTTCTCCCACAGGGGCAATCCTTGTGTCCCAGATCGAACCAGTGGGCGATTGCTTCTTTTTCAAAGTTATGGCCACAACCAAGCCTTATGGGATTGCTCATGATGTCATGGGTGATAGGACAGTAGAGAGAGTTGCTAGTGTAGCTTGTGTTGTTCGCAGTCATGAAAATCTCCAAATACTAGTCTTGTTCAATTTTACTCAAGAGTACTAAGGCTACCATAAATATAGCAAAGCAGGTGGCGTAACAGCCACATCGTTGATCCATGACATGGTCTTCTCTGGCCCTAATATCGTTTTGGACTGCGATCCTTCGTACGATTACTTCATTTAAACGTCCTATAGCGCGCGCTTGATGATCTCTTTCGAGAGCTTCAAAGACCTGCTTGGCAATTAAGTCATGGCTATGGATCAGGGAAGCTTTTATTTTACTGAGGTCTTTATCGACTGCTTTTAGTTTTCCCTCTTCCAGGATTTCGGGATGTTCTTTTACATACTCCTCAACCTTGCTGCGTAATTCATCGTCATAGGTAATAGCGTCCTCATCTACCACACCTTGGTCTAGTGGGCAGGTATTTTTCCCTTCAGCAAACCATTTCTTGAGAGCTTCTTTTCCGAAGCTGTGGTCGCAGCCCAGTTTGACAGGGTTGTTCATGATTTCCATTGATATTGTGCAGGTTAAATTGTTGAGATCAGAACTCATGATATGGCCTTTGCATTGAGTGGATTACCCATGTACCTGTGAACGATATATTTGCAGAAGTTCCTAATAAGGAATTTCCTTTTTAAAAAGCGAGAGTTTTTGTACTCTTTTAGCTGTGATACTGGAGAAAAGTAGAAAATGATGATTTGTGTACCCATAGTCGGACCCTCAATAGACTTAGCGCGAGATCAGTTGGAGAGGGCAACGAGATCAGCAGACCTTGCGGAAATTCGTTTGGACCTCATCGACCAAAGTAATTTTGAAGAAATGCTGAGGCTTGTAGAAGGGGGCCCTGTGCCCCTGGTCTTAACGATGCGTCATATTTCCCATGGTGGGAAGTATGAGGGTGTAGGCGTCGAGAGAGTGAGGCTTTTTCAGAGGCTTCTTTCTTTTTCTCCCGACTACCTCGATATTGAAGCTGATGCGGAAGATGTTCAAAAAGCTGTCCTAAAGGAAAAAAGCCGACGTACGAAAGTCGTTTATTCCTACCACAATTTCGATGAGACACCCTCCGACTTGGAAGCTATCTACGAGGAAATAAAGGCTAAAGGACCCGACATTATCAAGATGGCCTGTTCTGCCAGAAGCTCCCTTGATACCTTACGTATGATGCAATTAGTGAAAAGCAAAGCAAAAGAGGGTCAGAGAGTCATCGGCCTTTGTATGGGAGAGAAAGGCCTGCCCACACGGACATTATCCCCCCTCTTTGGAAATGCCTGGACCTTTGCAAGCCTAGACGAGCACACGATGAGTGTAGCCAATCAAAGTCGCTTAAAGGACCTTTTAGAGATCTATCGATATCGTAAATTAAATGTTCACAGCAAACTGTGCGCCTTAATAGGCAGTCCCGTAGACAAAAGTGTCGGGCATATCTTTCATAACAGAGCCTTCCAAAATCAACATCTTAATGCAGTATATGAAAAGATACACGTTACCGCTGGCGAGCTCGGAGAATTTTTCGAATACGCAAGAAAATTCCCTTTTCAAGGTCTCAGCGTAACGATGCCACTGAAAGAATCCGTGATGCCCTACCTGGACTTTATAGACCACAGAGCACTAAGCATCGGAGCTGTGAACACGATACGTTTCCGGGAGGGAAAACTCTATGGCTACAACACCGATGGCGTGGGCGCTTTGGATGCCATAGAGGAGAGACTATCAGTAGCAGGAAAGAAGATGCTCCTAATAGGTGCCGGTGGTGCAGCAAAAGCAATAGCAGAAGAAGCTGTCAGCAGAGGAGCAGAGCTCTGCATACTAAACAGGGATCAAAACAAAGCAAAAGCCCTCGCAGAAAAATACGACTGTCGCCATGCCACCATACAGCAGCAAAAGGAGATACTACGAGAGGGAGTAGACATCCTGATAAACAGCACCTCCCTAGGGATGTCACCAAAGATCAAAGAAACCCCAGTAGAAGCAGCAGACCTCCACCACAGCACCCTCGTAATGGATATCATATCAAACCCCAAAGAAACAAAACTCCTCAGAGAGGCCAAATTAGCCGGATGTCAAGTCATAAGCGGAATGGAGATGTTCGAAAATCAAGCCAAAGCCCAACTCAAACTATTTTTTAAGTAGCAGAAGCGTATTTATTTAACGTCTATGGGGCTCCACCCCAAACCCCGGCCAAGGACCAGTCCTCTGGACTCCCCATTAGCAGTCGTAGTGCTCGAAGAGTTTTTAGCTTAGACATCCTTTATGGGGCTTCGCCCCAAACCCCACCAAAGTACCAGTCCTCTGGACTCCCCATTAGCTGTCGTAGTGCTCGAAGCATCGTTATTTTGAGCCTATTTTTTCTCTGCACTCGATGAACTTCGTTCCTCTCGCAAGGCAGTCAATATCATTGTTCCAATGACACTGAATAGTTCCACCTCCGGTGGTGTGACGATACCTGTCATAATACGAACCTATACATAGATCAAGTACTGCTTAAAAGTAGCGTTCTAACTTTTTTTGCCTTTATGCGTATTCCGACTGGTATCATGACTCCACCGAAGGCCTTCCTTTAGGAGAGTAGGGGGGGGGTATCTTAGTTTTGGTTTTTAGCATTCATACATATTCTGACAGGTATCGTCACACCACCGGAGGTGGAACTGTTCAGTGTCATTGGAGCAATGATATTGACTGCCTTGCGAGAGGAACGAAGTTCATCGAGTGCAGAAAAATGACTATGCAAATGATAACAACGCTTCGAACACTACGACAGCTAATGAGGAGTCCAGAGGACTGGTCCTTTGGCGGGGTTTGGGGTGGAACCCCATTTATATACGACGTGTGGTAATGGAAGCCTGGGCCTGGACCTAGGCTGAGGCTTCTTTGGGGGTGGGGTTTTCTGCGGAGGGTTTTATTTCTTCGTTGGTGAGTATGGCGAATTCTTTTCCGACGGTGTTAACGGCGTAGAGCCACATGGCTATGGTGACTATTATGAAGGGGGCGAGCCAGTGTGTGATGCCTAGGACGCTACCGCCTCCAACGAATTCTATGAGGATAATCTGTATCCATGAGGAGCCTGATTTCCCAAAGCGAGAGGCTACTACGTCTATTGCGGCTTTTCCTTTGACTTTACATTCTTCGTCTAGGGGTATGAAGGCCATTTCCTTGGTGGGGTCAAAGAAAGAGTATTTCAGTGTCTTTCCTACGACGTTCTGTACTGAGCCGATGATAACGACTAGCATGATGGGTGTTATGCCTACGAGGGCGAGGACGCCGGAGAGGGCATCTTTGCTGAGGTATATACAGAGGAAGCCTATAGCGGTTATTCCAACAAGTATGGGGGTCACTCTTGCGCTAAAGAGCCATCCGAACTTACGGGTGACAAAGCCACCGATAAAGAGTGTGGTTAGCAGGGAGACGAAGCCTAAGATGGTGGAGATGGTCCCCATAAAAGACTGGTAGTCGTTAGGGTTGGGGTATTGCAATTTCAGTGTGGCTTTCCAGGTAACTTCTACGAGGTTAAAGGCTAGTCCGTAGGCTATTACCATAACGGCAATAGAGAGCAGGTAAGGGGAGGAGGCCAGGTATCCGAGGCTTTCTTTGAGAGAAAGCTTGGGCTTGATTTTTTTGACTTTTGCTTCTTCTATTGGGGCGTCGGGCATGACATAGCGGTTAAACCACCAATAGGCGGCAATAATGGCTACTCCGCAGATGAGGACGCTGGTGATGAGGTACTTTAGGGTGTACCCGAAGTCCATTCCGGAGAAGGAGCTGGCAAAATACCAGGTGATGCGACCTGCTAAGATCAGGCCGATGTCTCCGGCGGCGGAGTATATAGCATAAAAACGTTTAGCTTCGTCTATGCGGCAGACTTGGTTGGCAAAGCCCCAGAAGAGTAATCCGATGGCCATACCGCCCCAGAGCTCAGCAGCGACGAAAAATAAGGAGTTCATCCAATAGCGGTATATGGCTACCCAATGGGAGCGTTCCTCTCCGAGGACGGAAATTAACCAGTCGGCAGATTCGTGGGGGCAAAGGACGTCTTTTAAGGGGTAGAGTATGAAGCCGTAGAAAAAGAAAAAGGCCATAAACGCGAGAATCGTCGTATAGAAGAGGGATGTGCGACTTAGGGCGTTACTTAGCTTGGAGTAGGCGATCATTGCAAGAAAGGCCAGAGGGAGCACTACCCACCCCTTTAAAATGGGGATAGCTTCGGCTCCTGAGCCAACAGATGTGACTATGAGGGTGTCTTTAGCATCTTTAAGGATGGTGTAGGTGAGAGTGACGAATAATTTGATAAGTAGAAGCGGAATCACCTTCTTCAGCTCGTAGCTGTGAATAGGCCATATAATCTCGCGGATTCTACTAAATGTTTTTTTTGTGTTGTCAGGCATCACTTTAAACATTAAAATAGCTGTTTTGATGTAATTATTAGTATCTAACAGCTAAAGATTATCGAATGGATTAATACATTCAAAACCCGTTGGATTATATAGGGAAGGGCAATTAAAGTAAAAAGCTTTCTTCACTAGTTTTCAAGGTAGTTCTATATGTTTCAATGTTTTTTTCTTACTGTATGCAAAAGAGCTTGCAAATAAAAACAAATATCTATATAAATTATTTCTCTTAAAGGCTTTGTATATGGTTACAGACAGCTGAGAACCAAAACTCAAGGAGAAATAATATGCCTGCATCAACACAAGAACTTACACAACACGTGGGTAACACCGGTAGTTCGACGGCATTTGATGCCAAAGGCCTACTGAGACTCGTAGCACAGCGTACGCAGGAAGTTCAAGCCCGAGTTAACAAATTGAAAGAATCAGGAGACGCCATTAGTATCGCTGATATGTTCGACATGCAGATGGCTATGAACAAACTTTCACAAAGCTCTGAAATGGCTACATCCGTCGTTTCCTCAGCTAACCAGGCAATTATTTCGGTAACACGTAATATTAAGTAAGCCACCTGGATATAAAAAACCCGAATTCCTTACGTAAAGGAAGCGGGTTTTTTATCAGAAAAAATTAAAAAAATAAATACATACTACCCTCTAGCGACCCTTTCTAATGAGAGGTCACGCCAGTGAATAGCTGACACTTGCATGGGAGAGTAGTTGAAGCGGTGTAGTTCTCTTGCTCCCATAGCAACAGTGCTTTCGTCATTCTGAAGATTCATACTAAAGTCACTGAGAAGAGGTAGATCCCGGAGAGTTAAGCCAGGGAGGAAGCGGTCTTGTTCTTCTTGAAGAGCACGTGCTTGCATGACATCAGCATGAAAGGTCTGTTGTGCAATCTCTGTTACGGCTTCTGTGGTGGTATTGAAAAGCTGTACTCTTACGTTAATGCTAGCCCAAGTTCTTTCGCTAAGGGGTGAGTAGTCGTATTCTTCAGGGCTGAATGAGATTATAGGAGCATCTGTGCGGGTGGAGGAGCCGTAATATTCACCCATAGCTAAGATTGTTAGACTGCTGTTGGCTATTAGGTCAATTCTTTGATTGCGTGTCAGAACACCGCCAATTTCTGGGCCCTGAATTTGAAAATTTCTTACTGGTAGTTGGGTCTCTTCACTTCTATCCTCATTTGCAACGACGACTTGAAGTTGACATGACGGGAATAAATACTGAAGGGTTTGTATGCTAGTAGTATCTATAGTCATATTTTTACCTTTTATTTAATAATGATTATGGTACATGTGCATATTATCATTTATGGTAGTTTTCCACGAAAGTTAAATGGAGGGGCATATGAAAATGCAGAACTTGTCTTGGGGGAGTTTTCATAAGAAGTTGGAACAATTTGCTGAGATACAGACCAGTCAAGCTTATTACTACTTCTCAGAGACGGGGAATCTGTGTAGTCAATCTCGAAATTGGATGAAGGTAAAGCGCGCTTTTTGTATACGGGCTGGCAACTCTGATGGCAAGGTTATCTCTAAGGCTTTAACGCAGTTTCTGGAATAGCACACTCAGTTTATCGTTAAGGCTGATACCCTCCTTTTATTTAAGTTAAAGAACCAGGTACAGAAACGTTTACCAGGGCAATCTGAGGCCTTGGTATCTCTTATAGATGAGGTTGCCCAAAGAGCTTTAGAATTTCCCAGCAGTCTTACGAGGCTAGATTCATGCCAGGAGGGGGAGATGCTTCTTGAAAAATCGGGTGAAGGTCTGAATCTCGCTGACTACGTAAGTACTGAGTTTCTCCAGCGAGCAAAAGGGCGTAATGATTTTTTGGATAGATTTTCTTGTATCAAAGGGGCTGCTGAAGGAGTGCAAAGCAGTATGGCAGAGATGGAGAAACAATTGAGAGTGTATGTCTGTCGTCAAGATGTAAAGAGTGCGGCCTATTTTGAGGAGGCGGTTCGTCTATTTTTCTTCCTTTCTTCAACTGATGTTCATCGAAAGTTTCTTTCCACGCTGAGTAATTCTGAGTTACAGGATAAGGTCTTGGATAATCTTCCGCTGAATCTGGAACATCTTGATCTTTCAGGCTGCAAATGGGTTGAGGATTACAACGTAGAGAGAATTTTAAAATATCATTCTTTGAAAATTCTGAATTTAGGCCACTGTTCACAGATCAGTAACCAAGCAGTCAAGGGTTTGGGCAATCTTGAACAACTAGAAGTTCTGAGTTTGAGGGGCTGTACTCAACTTAAAAGTGCGATTATTTCTCCTCTTTCCTCCTTGCGTTGCCTTCGTGAGTTAGATCTTTCAAATGGGCCTAAATTGGAATTGGAGGACGTAAGGATATTGGAAAGGGGAATGGACAGAAAGGTGAATGTGAAGTTTGACCCTCTATATGTCTATTTAATGGATCCAAAAGTGTCTTTGCCGGGAGGGGGATTTATGTTGCTTTACTACTCGGTGCGTCAAGGGATGATGGCTTAAATCAGATCCACCATGGGTAAAGATCCCTCTGCAATTTGGATCGATCATACCAATAAAGAGGCTGCAGAGGTACTCTCCTCAGCTCCTTTTCACTTTCTTCCGCTTGTAAATGATGAGCATGAGTTAATGGGGATTGGGACTTCTGCAGACTTGATAAGGTACTTGCTTAGTCTTTATTAATTTTCTTAAGTCTTTTGTGAGATTTAGGTGGCAAACCTGGCCTTAGATATGGCCAGGACATTCTGGAATAGCGAGTGCCATGTAATTGGGCATTTCACCGCTTGGGTCGATCACTTTGGCAAAACCCATCTTTTCATAGAAGACAATGGCTTGATCTGAGGAATTAACGTGTAATTGTTGACCGGGATTGTCTCTGGCGATCTCTGAGATAAGTTCGGTGCCTACCCCTCCTTCTTCCGGATTGGAAAGAGATTGTGGAAGATTGGGTATACTGGAAAAATTTCTTATGTTCCAAGGAGCTGTAGCTATCCACTGAATATGAGTGTCTCCACTATCTTCTGTGGAAGTGATGGCTATTCCCTGGATTAATTCATTGACGGTTTTCGATAAGTATATTTTATCTTTTCCCTCAAACTGTTCTTCAAGGTAATCGTCAATTTCTCTTACAGCTTTTTCCTGGTTACTCGTTATAACAGAGACTGTTCTTCCGGCAATTTCTGCTGGAAATTTCCTTTTTTTACACTGTTGAAAGGCTTCAACTTCTGGCTCGCCTTTAACCTGGAGGTAGCCCTGGTTTGAAACTTTTTCTTCTGGAAAAGAACCTATTGCACATGGCATTTTAACCCTTATCTACTAGTTTGCTTATATATGGGATCATATATAACTAATATATAGGATCATTATAACTAACTAGTATTGGGGTCGTATTAAGGTGTTATCAAGATCACAAAAAAATGCCCTCAAAATCCAGGGTCTTTTGATTAAAAATGCTTTACACTTTTACCTCGAATATTCTTGACAAGAGTCTAATGGTCCACGAGTCATCCCAAGCAGCTTGCCGCCTTCTCTTCGCAGTTCCCTTAATACCTCCAAGA
>JBLFWS010000024.1:0-30091 GCA_047611865.1 Chlamydiales bacterium | reverse complement strand
TCGTTTATCTTACAACAAGAGGCCGAAGGTCTCCAATACTGCCAGCCCAGGGCAACGCCCTGGGTTAGGCAAAAATAAATATCTAAGCTCTGTAAGAGCGAAATATCAGTTCTTGCCCTTGAGATAAGAATGTTAGCATGATATATTTACGCACCCAAAAACTTAACCTCATACATCCACAATGTCTCAATCTCTAGCAAGCCTACTTGTTCACCTTGTATTCAGCACCAAAAACAGAGAACCATTCATAGAGTGCAACATTGAAAAAGAATTACATTCATATATGGTAAGTATCTGTCGAGCCAATGGTGCTTTTGTTTTAAAAGCAGGCGGTATTGAAGACCATGTCCACATGCTAATAAACTTACCTCGAACCCTTACTGCAAGCAAATTAGTAGAAGAGATTAAGAAAGGCTCTTCTAAATGGATAAAAACAAAAGGGTCGCAATTTCTTCAGTTCTCTTGGCAAAATGGCTATGGCATTTTCTCCGTCAGCTCGTCCCATAAAGATGCTGTAATTCTCTACATCGCAAATCAACGTAAACATCATCATGAAGTATCGTTTCAAGAAGAGTACAGACGACTTCTGAATAAAAATGGCGTCGAATTTAATGAACGTTACGTATGGGATTAATAGATACACTACTATTACTCTTTAGCCAAAAAGGTCATATTTCGCTCTTACAGAGCTAACCCATTTATCTTTATCTAACCCAGGCCGTTGCCCTGGGCTGGCAGTATTGGGAGGCCTTCAGCCTCTCGGATAGAAAATATCTAAATACGTTTTATCAAATTCAAGCTCTCCAATGCTAACATCAAGAAAAACATATTCTGATAATTCAAGTACTTATCTTACAGCAAGAGGCCGAAGGTCTCCAATACTGCCAGCCCAGGGCAACGCCCTGGGTTAGATAAAGAAAAGTAGGTGAGCTCTGTAAGAGCGAAATATCAGCTCTCTAAGAATAAGCTCTTCAAAACCAATCCCTCTCCCTAGGCTTAAATTAAAATAATTGATAACATACCTATATAGGGAACTCTTATTCGGCGGTAAAACCATGGGTGACAAAATACGTAAGGTGCTTATTTTCGGAGGAGGTAATTCCGGATGGATGACGGGAGCTTATTTATCTCAATTTCTCAATATAAAAAATAATCCCGATATTGAACTGACACTAATTGAATCGCCATCAATCCCAGCTGTTGGAATTGGAGAAAGCTCTGTCCCACACATAAGATCTTTTCTCAAAGCCCTCGGTTTTTCTGAAGCAGAATGGCTCTCAGCATGCAAAGGTAGTGTTAAACTCGGAACTACGTTTGTAAACTGGAGCGGAAAAGATAAAAACGATATCTGGAGAAATCCTTTTGACTCCCACTCTCCAGAGGTAAAAGGGTTTAGCCTGGCTGATTGGTGGACTTACCTGCATATCAAGCAAGGGCAAGAAAGCTTCCCAAATAACTTTTCCCTTAGCGACTTTTTGATGGAAAAGAAAAAGGCCCCTCGTCTTTTAGAAGATAAAAGAAACTTCACCTCTGATGTAGAATACGCTTATCACTTTGATGCTAAATTACACGGGAACTATTGCAAGAGGTTCGCTATTGCCAATGGTTTAAAGCATATTGTAGATACCGTAAAAGGGGTTTCTGTAAACCTTAATGGAGAAATAGACTACCTCCATACCGAAAAAAATGGCGAAGTTCATGCCGATCTATTCATCGATTGCAGCGGATTCAAAGGAGAGCTCATAAGCCGTGCATTGAACGAACCCTTTATACCCTACTCCGATTTCCTGCTCTGTGATCGAGCAGTCTCGATACATGTGCCTCATAAAGGCCAAAACCTAAACCCCTACACGACCTCTACTGCTCTAAACTCCGGATGGGTATGGGACATTCCCCTCTCAGACAACACAAGTTACGGTTATGTATATTCCAACTCGTTTACCTCCCGAGAAAAAGCTGAAGAGGAGCTCAGACAATTTATTGGCAAAAGAGCCAGTGAAATCGAAGCTCAACATATCACCCTAAGAGCAGGAAGATCCAGAAGCCTCTGGGTGAAAAACTGCGTAGCTATTGGCCTCGCCGGCGGATTTAGCGACCCCCTGGAATCAACAGGTCTTTACCTCACACAGAGAGGAATAGAAGAACTCGTCAATTACTGGCCCAATACTCGTTCCGAGTCTTTCTTCATGGCAGAGTATAACCGTATTATGCGTGCCGAACATGACACCATAAAAAATTTCATTGCTCTACACTACTGCACCTCTTCAAGAGAGGACACAGCTTTTTGGGAAAGCAATAAAAACTCTCTCATACTCCCTCAAGAAGTAAAAGAACTCCTCGCTATTTGGAAAAGTGGAGTTCTTATGAAAAAAACAATGCACATACCAGGAAAAGCTCGACTAGATGCCCCCTTTGCTGTCTCTAATCATCAAAGGCTCTTTACAGGGATGCATTACCTCCCCAACAAAGCCCCCGGAACTTTGGGATTCCATGAAAATACCGAGGTTTTAAAAACCATCAAGTCTATTCAGCAAAAAATGTCAGAGGAAGCAGAGCGATATCCGAGTCACAACGAATTTGTTGACTCACTCAATAAAAGAAAGGTTTACGGCAGCACGATAAGTAAGCTCTCCCGAAATTAATGGAATTCCAGGTCGTGTAATAAATTTTCCCCGCAGCAAGCTGACGGGGTATTCATAATTACCTGCTGATAAAATAGTTATTTTTTTAAAGGTGTTTGAAGATAGTGTCGCACCGCTGGTACTCCCAGTTGTTTTTTTACCTGTAAACCCGGCCTTGCTCGCAAGCTCGCTACGACCGGGCCTACATAATGCCCCACCTCTGGTGCTTAGGATAAGAATGGACTAATTGACATTTTCACAAATGCGAGTCCCCTTTCCAAAAAACAGTAGAAAATAAAATTAGGGAATGCCCTATCAATCAAGATAGTCGCTACTAAGTTTTTCGTAGAGTTGGCAGCCTGTCATAATGGTGCCTCCAAAACCTCCCACTCCTGATGCAGCGGAACAAAAGTGCATATTTTCTAAAGAGGTTTCTGAAGAGAGCTTTCTGGAATATTCAAAGTTCCTTGGGGTAAGGTTCACTCCATACGCTCCACCCTTAGGGGAAAAAACAAAGCGCTCATTCGTAGTAGGGCTTCCTGTCATCTTAAAAATCAGATGATCGCGAATATTGGGTACATGCTTTTCTTCTACCGCATCAAGCAAACAATCCAGCACTTCTTTTTTCTTTAAGTTGTAAGATTTTCGATCGCGCATCTTTAGTGTCTTCCAATAGTCATAGTTTGCCACTGTACAAATCTGAAGAATTTGGCAGCCGTCCCTTTTACAATTTCCTGTATCATCAGTGTGCAAAGAGCGGCAATTCATAGCAAAGTAGGGCTTACTGTAATCGTTTTCCTTATACATCTTGTCGAAAGCCACGTTATGGTCCTCCTGGCAATGCCAGACATTCCAATCTCCGAAACCGTAATCTCTCAAGTCAATATCTTTAACCACTCCATAGAGCACAAAGCTTGAATAGGAATAATCATAATCCAAAGCGGTCTGAACTTTCTGGGAAAAATTCTCTTTTCCAATCATATCCGCAGCTACTTTTGGATCAAAATTACAAATGACATTTTTCCCATAATGAGCCTTCCTGGGTCCAAAACATATCCCTGTTTTTGGATTGACACTTTGCGTATAGACACCTTTAACAGTTTTTCCATCCATAATAAAGTCTACCACCTGCTCACTAGCCTGAAGCTCTCCACCATTTTTCTGAATAAATGCCACAACAGAATCAATGACGTGGTCGAAATGCTTGGTAGGGTAGTAGGCTCCCTGACAATACGCATTAAATAGGGCTGCCCAGACGAGAAAAGAAAGGTCCTTTGGAGGCAGCAAGTAATCAATCAACTGTCCCGAAACCAAAGTCTGCATTAGCAAGGGTAATTTACAATCATCAAAAACTTCCTGGAGTGTGGAAGAGCGATACTTAAAAAGTCTCATATAACTGGGTGCCGCGAAGGCAATACGGTAAGAATGTTTGAGATGGCGGGGGAAATTTTCTGCTGCAGTTCTGAAGTCTTTGAGAACATCGATAAATTTCTTGATCTGTGGGGCAGCTTCCGGACAAATCTCCAGCATATTTACTTCAAGATTTTCCAATCCATAGGGAATGTTCAGACTTTTATCGCCACAATATACCCGGTCATATCCATCGGCATTAAGTCGATTAAAGGTAACTTCTTTTTCCAAGCCTATTTTTTTCAGAAATGTATTAACAACACCTCCCTCCCCACAGCCAATTACATAATGTAATTGCGCGTTGAACTTATAGTCCCCTTCAACAAAAGTATGTCCATAACCTCCAAAATGCTCGTGTGCTTCAAGCATCTTCACAGAATGACCTTTATTTGCCATAAGAGCGGAAAAAGATAAGGCAGATAAGCCACTGCCCAAGACTAGATAGTCCACTTGATCCTTCATTGATTCTCCTATATATGTTTTGCTGGTGATTTATCATTTTCCATTACGGACTCTTCTATCATTCGAGCTGCATTTTGCCCACTTCTCAGGGCATTGTCATGCCAAAGGGAAGGCGGATTATCTTTGCCATCGGAATCGAGAGCGTGGACGTGCGCTCCACAATACCAGGTCTTATTTATCCCTTGGAGTGAACGTATATCTTTACAAGCTCGACTATAGCCCACAGTAGGAAGCGTCCTCAACCAGTCAACTGTTAGAAAAATCTTGGAGTCATCTGGCGTTGACTTAAGACTGTCACCCCAAGTGAGAAATACCTTAGGTTTTCTCTCATCGACTCCTCCTCCCCAAAAAGTACAGAAGTAACCTCTTTCATCGCCAATAAGGTTTATCACCGACCACTTTTCATTTTTAGGCATCCAGTCGGTGTCTGTATGCATATAGACTTTGGTCGTAGCTGTTTCGAAAGTACTAAGGATCTCTTCTTCTTCATCGCTTGGCTGATCTAATAATAACAGCGCAATATTTGGTGGTACGGCCAATACGACAGCGTCAAATTTTTCTGAGCTTCCCCTGGAAAAAATCTCTACCCCCTCATTACTCCTGGAAATTTTTGTTACAGGACATCCGGTACGAATGAATTCTCGAAAATCTTGTGCAAGTCTCTCCATAAAAAGATCCCATCCATCCTCGAAAATATATTGAGGAGTAACACTCACTTTATTAATCGAATCCGCCAACACCTGAATACTGCTGGAAAGAGCAACTTCTCTGGTCGATCCCCACCAGCACATTACTTGAGGAAGTATCCAGTCATCCCGTAATAGATCTGAGAGTTTCTCTTCAGCAAGGAATTCTTGTAAACTCATCCCTCGATATCGCTCCGATCTACTGACTTCCGGTAACCTCTCCAAAAAACACGTTAGCTCATAAATAAGTTTACAGTCCCTTATACCATGCCCTTCCTTCGCTCCATCTTTTGCTGCCTTAAGCAAAATGAAAAGGTTTCTCATTATTCCCGAATATTTTGATTCAGTAGACCAGGAAATTTTAGTCTCTGCATCTTGACAAGTAAACGTCAAAAGAAACTCTTTGATTTTGATCCCCCATTCTTGAGCAATCCGATTCATTACCGGATGGATATATTTGGGATCGTGCATAAAGACACCCAACTCCACAGGGAAAATATATTCCTCTCCTGTGACATCATCCTTTACAGGGAAAGGAATCGTCCAGACATGACCCCCTATGTGATCCTTTGCTTCAAAGACTGTGACTTCATGACCCTTAGAAAATAATTCATAAGCTGCCATCAACCCTGCTACACCGCTACCCACAATTGCCGTTTTCATCTCTCCCCCGGATGATCTGAACTTATCTAAAAATGCCCTGCGAACAAAGTTATTTATACAATACAATCTTTGTTTTGTTGCATCATTTTTTTGATTTTTTTCGTGAAATATAATTGAAGTGTAAAACCACTTGTGGGACAGATTCACTTACCGTGGCAGTCCCACAAGTCGGCTGAAGGAGAATACTATTGATGGCGGGTTACAAGATTATATAAGCATAAGTCGTGCCAATTTATTCACTGGAATTGTTAGCAAGCTTCGAATGTTTCTCATCCGCAAGTTCTTGCAAGGCTTCCCCTGTGCAACGATAGACTGTCCATCCGTCCATTGGCTTGGCACCAAGGCTTTCGTAAAAATCTATAGCGGACTTATTCCAATCAAGAACAGACCACTCCATACGCAAGCATCCTTTCTCTTTTGCTATTTTCCCCAAATGCTTCAGTAAAGCCTTCCCATAACCCTTTCCACGGTGTTCTGGCTTTACAAACAGGTCTTCAAGATAAAGACCGTGACGTCCGTCAAAAGTTGAAAAATTAAAAAAGTACACAGCATAAGATACGGGGATTCCCTCTTCTTCTCCAAAAAATACTTTTGCTTGGGGAGTCTCGCCGAATAAGCTTTCTTCTAAAATAGTTTCTGTAGCAGTGACCTGATGACTGAGCTTTTCATAAGCTGCTATTTCTTTAATAAACTCTAATATTAAAGGAATATCTTTTTTGCTCGTTTTACGAATAGTGAAATTCATGGAATGACTCCTGGATAAAATGTGAAACGGCAATTTACACCACTACAAGCCTATTGCTCTATACATTTTTTGCCTCATCTTTAAACAAAGCACTACCTTAAAAAAGCCTACGCTTATAAGGGTTTAAGGGGCTCGCCCCTTTTTGGAGTGCTGCACCCCTATGCAGCTTTTTGTTTGGAAATATAAATACGAATCAGATTATTCCCTGAAAATGGTACAGGAGTACCGTACTCCAAAAATGGGAGCAAGCTCCCCTTAAACCCCTTATTCAGGTTTAAAATGCTAAACAATAAGCTGTCTATAAATGATGATTTAGAACTTAAGTTGACATCATTAAATCGCTATCTACTCAGCTCTCAAAAATTCAAGAGTACAGTCGACATAGATCATTTTACCCAAAAATATCCCTCCCGCTTCGAGAAAGCTACTGAGTCTCATTCCATATTCTAATCGATCCAATTTTCCATAAAGTTTGAGTTTTGCCTTTTCTTGTCCCGTTTGTGGGTCAAGCTCTATGCCTTTATACTCAAGAAAAAAGTCAGCTTGCCTTGTGACCCCTTTCAAAGTCACCAGTACCTTTGTAACATATTTTTCCCGCTTCAAGGACTGGATCTCGTCGACAGTAAAATATATGTGGGGATATTGAAGAACATCGAAAAATTCTTCCGAGTGGATATCAGCATTACGTTCTTTATTCTCAGTATCGATGCTAGACGCTGCTATTACGACATCAAGTTGACTACTTGAAATATCATTATCGACAAAACCAAGCTTCGCTTCAAACTCGTTAACCTTCCCTTTCACTTTAGAGAAAACTAAAAAGTCTACATCAAAGGAAACCGTCGAATTTTCTTTGTCTAGAACCCAGGCTCCCTGTTCGTCCATATCCCAAGTCTCAATGTTCCGGCCATAGCATATAGATGACAGGGAAAGTGCTGTAAAAAGAAAAGATAATAGAAGAACTCTCATTGGGAAATCCATACTTATGATTTTCCATTTATGCTAGCAAAGCATTGTATAAAATGCTCGTTGAAATATACCGAAACCAATTCTTGAATTTATTTCGGTATAAAGAGTCTTCTGGAAGAATCCCTAATATATGCGTGGATTTTCAGGATAATATCCTCTATTACTTGTAAAATCTTTTAAACAAGGAATTTGAATAAAATACTCCACTTCATTAACAAGTTGTAAATCTTCCTGTGGCAGACTTTCTCTCGTAATCCTATTGAGATCTAACCTTCTATGCTCCAATGAAACCGTTACTTGAAATCCGTCGGACAATAGTAAAGTGATTTCTCGCTTCCCACCAATAATTAAATGAAAAGCATGTTCCAGACAGTCCTTCAACCTTGGGTTCTCTAAATTATAGTACTCACTAAATGGAAATTCCCTAAAAAAATTCGCCACCCTCGTCGCTGTAACAGCCACTTCAAGCGAACCTGAAGAAAGCATTTTCCTTTCTAATCCTTCATCTTTTTTAATATATGTTATTATTATGCTTCCAGAATTTAACTTATAATTATGTTCAGATTCCCCACCAAAAACTTGTTTTAACAAATCTGGGTATAATACTCCCGCATCACAATATGTTATGGTCATGGTTATTACTCCTTTTTTATAAAATAGAAAGGCGCTTTGGTCAGAATAGACAGCTCCCAATAAATGTCTAAGGAAAAATAGCCATTGACTGAATATTCTGAATACGTTTATCAATAAAGCGTATTTTCTTTCTTAAGAAATCAGTAAGAGGAGCGTTAACCAGATATTCGGTTGGAGAGATCCTGGTCTCAATGAAAACCGAAGAAGGGGATTAACGCCGAAGTAGGAAAAGCTCTGGAACTTTTCTTGTTGGTCCTTCTAGGGGTGAAGCCCTGGGACTGTCACGTAAGTAACGTGGAGAGCTACTGGTTGTGGGTCATACATTATACCACCACCATTTTTAAAATTCTCTCTCCTTAAATACTAAGGAAAAGCTATGACTACTCAGAAATATATTGTAGCAAAATTTGGCGGGACCAGCCTAAAAGATGCCGCAAGAATACACTCTGCCGCAAGGCTTGTTGCTGAAAGGCAAAGTAAAGCTCTTATCGTTGTTAGTGCAATGTCCGGTGTCACAAATGATCTACTAAAACTCTCAGAGATCGCCTCAGGAAACAAGTGGGATCTTGCTCAAGAACTTCTTGAAAAACTTTGTAAAAAACACCGAGAGACAGCCCTTGCCATTCCGGTCTGTCAAGAAGCTAATAATAAAATCGAAGTCATACTAGAAGAACTCTCCTCTCTTGCAATGGGCATCCATCTTCTTAAAGAATCCTCCAAACGCTCCATTGATCAAATTTCGAGTATTGGAGAACGCCTATCCTCCATCCTTTTTACCGAAGCTCTCGTTAAGATAAAGGTCGATGCTCTGAATATCGATGCAAGAGAAGTCATTAGAACTGACGACAGCTATAACTGTGCAGAGCCTCAAATCCAAAACATTCGTTCCCTTACTCGTCAAAAAATCAAACCCTTCCTGGATAAAGGCACAACTGTTGTTACCCAAGGATTTATTGGTTCTACTGAAAACGGTGTTACTACAACCCTTGGTAGAGGTGGAAGTGACTACAGCGCCGCCTTACTTGCAGAAGCCCTAAATGCCCATAGTCTGTATATCTGGACTGATGTTCCTGGCATCCTCAGCTGTGACCCCAGAAAAATAGATCAATGCAAGACTATCGAAGAAGTATCTTTTGCAGAAGCTGCGGAGCTTGCAACTTTTGGGGCAAAAGTTCTACACCCCACCACCCTTTGGCCGGCCATTCGCTGTGACATACCGGTATTTGTAGGATCCAGTTTCGAAAAAGAGTGTAGAGGCACTTGGATTCGTAAAACTGTAAGTAATCTTCCCGTTATGCGAGCTATTGCCATAAGGCATCGTCAGACACTTGTAACAGCAAGTAGTTTAAAGATGTTTAAAGCTTGTGGATTTTTAGCTAATCTCTTTGCCATACTGGCAAAGCATAAGATAAGTGTAGATCTCGTTACTACCAGCGAAGTAAGTGTTTCTGTAACGTTGGACAACGATTCTGTTCTCAGTAAACAAGCTTTGGAGGACCTTAGAGAAATCGCCAATGTAAAAGTTGAGGAAGGGCTAGCTCTTATTGCCATGGTAGGTAACAAACTCTCACTGACTGCCGGATTAGGCAAACAAGCTTTTGATGCCATGGGCTCATGCAACGTCAGATTGATTTGCCAAGGAGCTTCCGAACACAACATGTGTTTTTTAGTAGACGAGGAAGATGTTCATCAAGCAGTAAAACAACTACACTCTCAATTTTTTGAATCAAATTTAAGCAAATTACACACATCAGAATCGAGGAGATAACAAGTGGATAATATTTGGCATTCTGTTTCACAGCTGGAAGAAAGCAACGGCGAGTTACTAATTGACGGCTGCCCCGCTCGTGACCTTGTAGAAAAGTATGGGTCTCCTCTCTATGTCTATAGCGAAAACCGCATCCGAGATAACACCCGTCGCCTGATACAAGCTTACAAAAAATACTATCCACACTTTTCCCTATACTATGCTGTAAAAGCCAACAACCACCCCGCCGTAGTAAAGATTCTAGCTGAAGAAGGCGCTGGTGCAGACTGTTCTTGTGTGGGAGAGCTGGATATAGCAAGCCTTGTGGGAATAGCGGCAAACAAACAACTCTTTTCACCCGTTTTCCCTTCTCAGGAAAGTCTTGCTGAAGCCCTCAGTAAAAACGTTCTGATAAATCTGGAAAACATCGAGGATCTCAACCACCTCGCGCGATTTGGTATGCCCGAATTTCTTAGTTTTCGCGTCAATCCCGGTGTTGGAAGTAGTGGGTCAGAGGGTCTTGTCTTTGCTGGAAAAGATGCCAAATTCGGCATCGTGGAATCACAGGTAGAAGAAGCCTACGCTAAGGCAAAAGAATTAGGCGTAAGGCATTTTGGTGTCCACATGATGACAGGTTCCAACATTCTCAGCCCTCCCTACTTCAAAGAAATCGTTGCCCGACTACTCGATATTGTAGGTCCCATCGCCCAGAAACTGGGGATTCAATTTGAGTTTATCGATATAGGAGGATCCTTAGGAATCCCCTATAAGCCAGAACAGAGCGATCTGGATATCGATGCTGTCGCAAGGGAAGTAGTTGAGACATTCAAAGACAGACTAGTAAAATATGAAATGGGAGAACCCGCCTTAATTCATGAGCCAGGACGTTACTTGGTTGCTGATGCAGGCATTCTACTAACTTCAGTGGTATCCAAAAAGAAAACACATAAGACATTTATAGGTGTCGATGCTGGAATGAACACTCTTTTACGCCCAGCCCTCTATGACACCTATCACCACATCCTTTGCGCCAACAAGCTAGATGCGCCCTGTGACAAAGAGGTCAATGTGGTAGGGCCTATTTGCGAGAATACTGACCAGTTCGCCAAGGACCGCCTCCTGCCAAGCAAACTCGAAGTTGGGGATCTGCTAGCTCTGCTCGATGTAGGCGCTTATGGTTTTTCCATGAGCTCCCAATACAATACTCAACCCCGTGCTGCAGAAGTTCTTGTTTGCTCGGGCGAATCTCACCTCATTAGGAAAAGAGAAACGCTCAATGATATTTTAAAAACCGCTACTATTCCCAAACATCTTTCAAATAAGATTGACAAAAATTTAAATCTTTGCGATCAATAGACCTTAAAGCCTGCAAAAGGATGCCCTAGTGAATACTATCCAGACCCAAGTTAAGTTTTTTTATGCTTACTTTATGATCTCCTCTCAAGGGGCTGGATGACGCATACCACCAGTGGTATAGAAAGTTAATCAGCCTCGCTAAAAGCGGGGCTTTTTTTTTGCCAAGAAACAAGGTTCACAAAAAAATGAAAAGATTCCAAGTATTACTCACCTACTCCTTTTATTGCTTTTTTATGCTGCCCGAGAGGCTTGGGGATGGTTGATGGAATCTTACAGCTATAAAGCTGTATCTACTAAGTCAGTGCCAAGCCCCGCAAATAGCGGGGCTTTTTTTTTGCCACAACAAAAAGGATAAGAAAAATGGACAATCTATTAAATCATCTAGGAAACATCACAATAGCGGGACCCTGCGCCCTCGAATCAAGAGAACAACTTAAGGAATGCGCTACGGTACTCAGGCAAGTTGGCGTCAAAGTCATCCGAGCCTCTCTATGGAAACCTCGGACACAACCGGGTTGGGAAGGACTAGGAGATGAAGGAGCAAAAATTCTTATGGAAGAAACCGTTCCCCTCGGTCTCATTCCTGCAACAGAAATCATCACAGCTGAGCATGCAGAGCTACTGGACAGAGAAATTCAAAATTACGGGAAAGATGCTCGTCTACTAGTCTGGCTTGGCGCTCGGAACCAAAACCATTTCGAACAAAAGAAAATTGCGAAAGTCTTGGCTGAAGGGTCTGGACAAACCTACCTTATGATTAAAAACCAACCATGGGACAACGAAAAACATTGGCTGGGAATACTCGAGCACATTATCAATGAAGGACTCCCCCGAAATCGATTACTCATGTGCCATCGTGGATTCAGCCCAGGCAGGCAAGAAAATCCAAGATCTTACAGAAACCTACCCGATCTGGACATGGCCATGCGTGTAAGGCTAAAAACTGGAGTTCCCATGATTTTAGACCCTTCACATATTGGTGGAACAAGAGAAAGAGTCCTCGAGATTCTGCGGCTTGCAAAGAAATACTCTTTCGATGGCAACATTATTGAAGTTCATAATGATCCGGAAAATGCCCGAACAGACAAAGAACAACAGCTTTCCCTCGATCTTTTCAGAAAAACCCTTGAAACAGCGAAGGTCGCATAATGAAGAGACTGAACCCCTTTGGTGTTGCTGCCTACCTTGGCGGAAGGGGATCCTTTTCCCACCAGGCAGCAAGAAAGCTCCTTCCCTCTCTCGATGAATTTGCTGGATACAGTAGCTTCAATAAAATTTTCGAAGCGGTAGATAAGGGAAAAGCAAGCTTGGCAGTGGTTCCCATAAAAAATTCTCTTGTAGGGCCCATAGAAGAAAATATCGAACTGATGAAAAAATACGAACTCAAAATTTTTCATGAGGACTGGCTCAAAGTAGAACTTAAGCTTTTAGTACCTTATCTTGATGAATCAGGGCTAGATCTCCGTAAGCTCAAAAAGATCTACTCCCACCCTAAAGCTTTAGCCCAATGTGCTAAGTTTTTTCAAGAACACCCCTGGATAGAAGCCGTTGCCTATTCCGACACCGCAAGAGCATCATCGCATGTGGCAAAAATGAATGACATACGTTATGCCGCAATAGGAAGCTCAGAATGCGCAAGGCTCAATAACCTCTCTATTGCACAGGAAAACTTAGAAGACGAAGAACACAACTACACTCTTTTTCTTGCTCTTCAAAAAAAATCATGGAGAAAGCCATGAACAGCTTGGAAAGCTTACGAAATGAAATTGATACAATAGATAAACAGTTAGTGCACCTAATAGAAAAACGCACAGCCATTGCAGCCAATATAGGAAAGGTAAAACGCCACCATCAAAAGGAGGTCTTTGATTGTCAGCGAGAAAGTGAGGTCCTGAAAAGTATTAAACAGTATGCAAAAGAATCTATTGTCCAAAAACATCTAGAGAAGATCTACAAAGAAATTATGATCTTGGCAAAAGCAATACAATAGAAATATATACACAAGCAAAAAAAGAAGACTCCCTAAAACCAATAGGTTTCATGGAGAGCTTCCTTTTTTCAATACACTATGGAAAAAATCTAACGAGGCTGAAGCACTTCTTGCTCATGCTTGAGCCACTGAGTGACTTCCGTTTGTCCAAGGTCGATAGCCTTATTTAGGTAGGTTCCCCTTTTTATTTTGTTGAAATCACCGTAAACAGCATGAATATTTTCGCAGATAGTCCCAAGAGACCCTTTAAAAACTTTTTCAGTGCCTCTAGATTTGAGGATATCATTGGCCTGCTCATAGACCCTTTTTCCAATTGATAGAAGATCTGAAACCGTATCTTCTCCGTCCTCACGACCCAATCCCATCTTACGAATAACATTTCGTAGGGAAACTTGCGTTTCGGTGGTCTGCTCGAAATAAGCACCTATAAGGTCGCTCACGTCCTCAGGAATGTCTTGACTGCCTATAGCTTCTTTTAGTTTATATAAAACCTCTGCATCACAGATCTCAAAAAAATCATGAACTTCCAAATCTGAGTAATGCATTAAACGAGAGAAATCAGAATGTTCCCTTATTGATCATATACTCATAGGACACCTCTTATATAAGGTTCAGAAAAAGGCCCTAGCTGTAGCTCAGTGCTGCTTTTTTGTAAAACTATTTCCTGACTATTCTGCTTCTTCCAATTCAGAAATCGATGATAAATTAAAAAACATCTTTTTTCTCTGTTTGTAAGACTTAATAATTTGGAGTTTCGACATAAGAAAGTCCTGTTCATCAATTTCTTCCAGCAATACATCCTCATTAACACCTGATGAGACATTAGTCCCATTATCACAACCCACGACACTCTCCTTATTGAGATTCAAGTATATTACCCTTTATCAAACGACTGAAGCTTCTTCAGCACTAAGAGAAAACTCTCTTATCCATTTATCCGAAAATGGGCTCTTCATATCTAAGACCTCATTAAACAAACCTCTCAACATTTGGCATAAAGGGCCAGGCTTCCCGGGAGCGCTTTTACCCATCTCTCTCCCATCAACGGAAGAGGCAAAGCTCACCTGTGCTGCTGTTCCAGTAAGGATGAGCTCGTTACAGGTATAAACCATAGAACGATCGATTGGCTCGAAGCGTACGAGTATCCCCTCACTTTGTAAAAGTTCTACAACAGTTCTCATCGTGATTCCGTTCAGGGTGGCTGCCCCTAGAGGAGGAGTGATAATACTTCCTTGATATTCAATAAGAATGTTTGCTGCACTTCCTTCAGCAATAGAACCATGCTGATCCATTAAAAGAGCTTCATCATAGCCACAACGTTTTACTTCAGTAGTAGCCAATGAAGAATTCAAATAAGAGCCGCCAGCCTTTGCTTTTACAGATATCGAAGAATCCGACATTTTCCTCCAAGAGGAAATCATCATCCTCAACCCCTTGTGAGGATCGTAATAGTTACTCAAAGGCTTCATATAAACTGACATGTCAAAGAGAGGAGTATCAAAGCATGGTCCAAGGCTGTCATCTTCCGTAAAAATAAACGGCCGAATATAAAAATCCTCTTCCGGAGTATTAGTCGTAACAAGGTCTTCTATTATTTTTTCGAAGGCTTCGTACTCTAAAAAAAAGTCAAAACCTAAAATTTTTGAACCCTCCATTAGCCTCTCATAATGATCTCTCAAGCGGAACAAACGTACCTTTCCCTCTCGGTAGTAACCTCGTATTCCACTAAAACAACTACTTCCATATTGCATAGTCTGGCAAGAAACATTTACTGTTGCTTTCTCCAAGGGAACAATTTGCTTTCTAAAGTAACAATAGTTCATTTCTTTGTTTGTCATTTCCCTGTCTCCTGGAAGGCTATGCATGATATTTCAATAGGTGAGTCTAGTGGCAGCTTTTCTACCTGAACAGTCTGTCTGGCTGGGTATTTGGGCCCAGTAAAACGCATGCCATAAACTTCATTGAAAGCTTCGAAGTCATTAAGATCTTTCATAAACACGTCAACGCGCAAGACCGATCTCATGCTACTTCCGCCCTCCTTAAGGATCGTGTCCAAGTTATCGAGGATCTGATGCGTCATGGCTATAATATCTCCAGAGATCATTTTTCCTGTTTCTGGAATAATAGGTAACTGACCGGAGACAAATAATAATCTTGAATTCGTTAGGTCAACACTTGTAGCCTGTGAATATGGTCCCAAGGCTTTTGGAGCTTTTTCTGTAGCTATTCTTTCAAAAGATAAAGACATAGTATTCCTTTTATTCATCTGTTACGCAGCCCACGCTGGCAGATTTTACATTTTTTATATACTTAAACAATGCTCCCCTACTAACTTTGTAGGCCGGTGCTTTCCAATTTCTCCTTCTTTCTTCAAATTCTCCTTCAGAAAGATTGACATCGAGAGTATTTTTTTCAGCATCGATAACAATTCTGTCTCCATCCTGTAGCAAAGCAAGGGGACCACCATCTTGAGCTTCGGGAGATATGTGTCCGATGAGAAAGCCATGAGATCCTCCGGAAAATCGTCCATCAGTAAGTAATGCCACATGCTTTCCAAGGCCGGAGCCCATTAGAGCAGAAGAGGGCTTCAGCATCTCAGGCATACCAGGACCACCTTTAGGACCCACATATCGTATAACGATAGCATCTCCTTTTTCTAACTGGCCTTTCTCCAAAGCCTTAATCATGGACTCTTCATCATCAAAGACTTTTGCTGGACCAGAAAACGTCAAGCCTTCTTTTCCTGTAATCTTGGCTACAGAACCCTCTGGAGCAAGATTTCCCTTTAGAATCTGCAGATGACCTGTCTTTTTAATTGCCTCAGAAAAAGGCATAATAACTCTTTGCCCTTCCGTAAGGTCCGGCAAACCCTTAAGGTTTTCAGCAATAGTCTTTCCAGTAACGGTCATACAGTGTCCGTTTAGTAGACCTTCCTTCAGCAACATACGCATTACCGCAGGAGTTCCTCCTACTTCATGCAGGTCATTCATCAAATATTTCCCGCTGGGTTTGATATCCGCCAAAAGAGGAATACGATCACTAACATTTTGAAAGTCTTCCAGAGATAATTCTACTCCAATGGCTCTTGCCATTGACAGAAGGTGAAGAACCGCATTTGTAGAACCTCCAAGAACAGTTACGAGAACCATAGCATTTTCAAAGGCTTCCCTCGTCATAATATCACTGGGCTTAAGATCCTTCTCTAAAAGATTCCGGATAACAGCACCCGCTTTTGAACATTCCTCCTCTTTCAAAGAATCGATGGCTGGAGTTGAAGAACTGTAAGGCATGGACATACCCATCGCCTCGATTGCACAGGCCATGGTATTGGCGGTATACATCCCCCCACAGGCACCGGGACCTGGACAAGAAGCCTTCACAATTTCTTCTCGGGCTTTATCATCGATATTACCCGCAAGGTATTCGCCATAACTTTGAAAAGCGGAAACCACATCCAGATTTTTTTTCTTTAGGCATCCAGGTTTTATCGTCCCACCAAATATCATAAAAGAAGGTCGATTCAATCGAGCTAAAGCAATAATACTGCCGGGCATATTCTTATCACACCCAGGAACAGCAATACAGGCATCGTAAAAGTGTGCTTCCATTACCGTTTCGATAGAGTCGGCGATTATTTCCCGGGACTGCAAAGAATATCTCATCCCGCTCGTTCCCATGGAAATACCATCGCTAACTCCAATGGTATTAAAACGAACGCCTACGAGTCCCTCTTCTTTAACGCTCTCTCGAATCAGGCTTGCAAGCTCTAAAAGGTGCATGTTACAGGTATTCCCGTCATACCACATACTTGCAATACCCACCTGCGCTTTATCCATGTCCTTTCGACTTAGCCCTGTTCCATAAAGCATGGCCTGTGAGGCACCTTGGGATTTTCTTTGCGTGATAGTCGAACTGTATTTATTGAGAACCTGACTCATGAAGTACCTTGTTTTTTTGCGAGTTGATAAATCCGTTATATGCTCCCTCAAAAGCTTCTATTGAAGCTTGTATAATATCTGGAGAAGTTGCTTGCCCTAAAGAAGAATGACAATCCTTTTCCAACTTCAGCTCCACATATACCAGAGCATCCACGCCTTTATTACGGATATCTACTTTGTAATTCGTCAATTTAAAATCAATTTCCCCTTTACAGGCTTTGGATAAGGCGTTGATAACGGCATCAACGGGTCCTACACCTTTTGCATGAGCCACATGCTTTAACCCTCTAAAAACTACCTCAACTTGCGCTTTGGCGACCTTATCTTTTCCTGTGCTTACTTCGAAGTCTAAAACAGTAAAATCTTTTTCCACTTCACTATCAGAACTCTCTAAGACATCCTGTACAATATCCTGGAAGTCTGAATGAGTTACCGTCTTTCCTTTTGCTAAACATGCAGAAGAGAGTTCTTTGATCTTCTCCACATATTCGTTACAAAAATCTGCATTAAAAAACTGCGTAAGGGATTCCCTAACTTCATCCGCTGTCGGAGCTTTAGAAAAGAGTGGAACATCCTTATCAAGAAAGACGATATTTTTGCTATTAAAAAACCCACCATCGTAAAGACTCTTAAATTCCTTTTCTTCAGGCCTTATAGTAGGGGGCTTTAAGGCAGCCTTTAGGATAACATCTGGATCTTTCAAGCCATCCCCAGTAAGAATGCAAACAACTCTCTGTCCCTTTGCGCTTTTATCCAGAGACATCTTAAACAAGGCAGCTACTGCTGAGGCGGAAGAACTCTCCACAAACAAGCCTTCCTCTTTAGCCAACAAATACTGCGAGTGGAGAATTTCCTGATCCGTCACGGAATAAGCTTCTCCTCCTGTATTGTATATTGCTTCTAAGGCTTTTGTCCCATCCAAGGGATCAGCCACCGCTATTGCAGAAGCCGAGGTGTTTACCCCCTTAGTGCTCTCTATGCTCCAACTTTTTTTGTTGAAGCTGTTGATTACGCTGGAGGCTCCTTCTGCCTGAACACCTATCAGCTGTGGAATAGTTTCTATAAGTCCCAGGTAGCGATATTCTCTAAAACCTTTGACATAAGCCGCCATATTTGTACCACAACCTATAGGCAAAACTACTTTGTCAACATCTTGGAAAAACATCTGATCCATCAACTCAAAGGCTGCTGTTTTCTGTCCCTCTACTCTGAAGGCATAATCCCCGGCCAGATAGAAGCCCATGCTTTTTGCAACTGATTCAGCTAATCTTGCCGCATCATTGTAGGTACCTTTAACCTGCACTATGCGCCCACCAAAAGATATCACTTGGGCCAATTTGCCCATAGACACACCCTCGGGAATAAAAACAAAACAAGGTATCTTTGCAGCCGCTGCATAACAAGAGCAAGAGGCTGCCATATTTCCTGTTGAAGCAAGAACAATTCCCTTTGCATTGAATTCTTTTGCTACAGAGATGTCTACTGCAGACCCTCTATCTTTAAAAGAGCCTGTGGGGTTCTTTCCCTCGAGTTTAAAATATAGATCCACACCCAATTTCTTACCCAGAGACTTCGACTGTATCAAAGGTGTCGCACTCTCTCTCAAAGAGACAAAATTCCCGTAGTCTTTGATAGGCAGGAAAGGTAGGTACTTCGAAAGGCTTGGAGGAACCTGCTTAAAGTGATCGAGGTTTATTTTCTTTTTCACCTTTTCCAAATCCACCACTACTTCCCAGGGGTTTTCGTCGCCTGTAAAGACCAGGTCCTTTGCTTCAACATTTTCTTTCGTTTTGAAATCAACTAGCTGGTACAAAACAAGTCACCCTTTCTTCTATAGATTCTTGATTACCATTTTGAGGGCGTAGCTCACGAACTTTTTTCCCCACTCTCCAGACTTCCTTTTCTCCGAGCTCCGCCAATTCCTTATCCAACTGTTCCTTGTAATCAGAACGACAGTTAGCATCGAGGACTATAGCCGTCTCTTTTCCTGTAGCCACATCATTATATAGTTCTTCAAACAATGGCTTAAGCTCTGCTTTAAAGCGTTTGCTCCAGTCTAGTGCTCCACGTTGGGCCGTTGTTGAGCAGTTGGCGTACATCCAGTCCATCCCATTTTCTCCAACAAGAGGAACGAGGCTTTGAGTCAACTCTTCTACCGTTTCGTTAAAAGCTTCACTGGGTGAATGCCCATTTTCTCTTAGTACTTCATACTGAGCTTCGATCATACCACCCAAAGCACCCATCAGGACTCCACGCTCACCCATCAGGTCACTAAAAACTTCGCTTTTAAAATCGGTTTTAAAAAGATAACCTGATCCTATACCGATACCAAAAGCCTTCGCTTTTTCATGTGAATTGCCACTGTCATCCTGAAAAACAGCATAGCTTGCATTAATCCCCTTACCTTCTAGAAATAACTTTCTTACGCTTCTACCAGAACCTTTTGGAGCTACGAGAAGCACATCCAAACCCTCAGGAGGAACAACTTTTGTTTGTTCAGCATAAGTCACTGAAAATCCATGGGAGAAGCAAAGCGTTTTTCCTGGGGTAAGATAAGGTTTTATCGTATCCCATAACTGCATCTGCCCTGCATCTGATAGCAGGTAACATATAAAGCTCCCTAACTCACAAGCCTTTTCCAGAGGGAACAAGTTCACCCCTTCTTTCCAGCCATCATTTAATGCCTTTTCCCAAGAACGTGAATGCTTTCTTTGCCCTATGATGACATTGAAGCCGTTGTCTCTTAGATTCAATGCTTGAGCAGGTCCCTGTACCCCGTATCCAAGTACTGCTATGGTTTCTCCTTTCAAAGTTTCTAAAGATTTTTCCAGAGGAAACTCTTGACGATTCACAACTTCTTCTTCTTCATTTCCAAATTTCATTTTTGACATAATCTTTTCCTTTTTTTACATTATTTGTGCTGTTGCCATTTGCTCTTCTAGAGAATCTATCGGAGAATATCCCCCAAAATCTATAAAACGATTACTAAGTCCAAAGCGTCTGTTTTCTATTGTGCTTTCTTTTGTTTCTTCCAATATTTTAAAACTAACCTGAACATCTTGCATGGTGAACATCTTCCTTAAATGCCTTACGAGGTTCTCGACTTTATTATGCTTCCCCTCCAGCATCAGTTTTAGAAGCATCTGCCCGTCTACTTCAGCATCCGTTACATTCAATTGCTTCACCTTTAAGCCCTTTCTCCTTACTAACGACATTAATCGCTGCAAAGATGTCGGTAGGTCCATACATTTTGCTGTTATGATATAGTCAAAGTTATCCATTATTCCCCCCTCCCTTTTATGCTAAAACGACTTCTGCTGCGGTGGAACCTGGTGGCACCATCGGATACACTTTCTGTTCCTTTTCCACAGCGATTTCTAATAAATA
This sequence comes from Chlamydiales bacterium, assembly GCA_047611865.1. GTDB lineage: Bacteria > Chlamydiota > Chlamydiia > Chlamydiales > JBDQID01 > JBLFWS01. The sequence goes on along the minus strand of JBLFWS010000024.1, from coordinate 9,484 downwards.
CGCCTCATCAGAAGAGAACATCTCCTTGATGGCTTCTGCTAAATCTTCTCTTTTCTGGACTTTTCTGGACTTGATCCCATAGCCTTCAGCTATCTTTGTGAATTCTGGGTTTACCATCTCAACACACGAATAGCGCCCCCCGTGAAAGAGCTCCTGCCATTGCCTTACCATTCCCAAAAAACTGTTGTTAAGAATAACGATTTTAACGGGTAGCTTCTCCTGCATAATAACTCCCAGCTCCTGAATACACATTTGGAAGCCTCCGTCGCCTATCACTGCAAGCACCTCATTATCTCTACGTCCCATCTTTGCGCCAATCGCAGCAGGTAGGGCAAAGCCCATTGTTCCCAATCCACCCGAAGTAATATGAGCATTTGTTTGTTGAAAATCAAAATAGCGAGCGGTAACCATCTGGTGCTGACCCACATCAGTTACAACTACAGTCTTTTTTGGGGCCATCCGTGATAAGAGGTCCACCGCCTCTGCCATTTTTATGTCCTCACCTAATCCCTTGAAATCCTTCTTAAAAACAGTCTCTTTCTCAAGCCCTCTGCAGCTGTAGAACTTCTCTACCCATTCCGAATGCTTATTCTCATGAACGTGCGAGAAAAGGCTTTCCAAAGTTTTTCTTGCATCAGCATGTATGGCTACAGAAACTGGAACATTTTTATTCAATTCAGAAGCATCAATATCGATATGGATAATCTCTGCTTGTTTCGCGTATCTGGAAAGTGCCCCTGTCACTCTGTCATCAAAGCGCATTCCTACTGCTATAATAACATCGGCTTCATTCGTCAGTAAATTGGGAGCATAATTCCCATGCATCCCCAGCATCCCCATATGTAAACGGTGATCTCCAGGAAAAGAAGAAAGACCAAGCAAAGTAGATGCCACAGGGATGTCTGCTTTTTCTGCCAATTCACGGGCCGCCTTTTCTGCTCCAGAAAGAAGCACCCCTTGCCCTACAAACATAAGAGGCTTTTTAGCCCCGTTGATCAAGTTTGCTGCCCGTATAACTTGGTGTTGGGTAGGCTCTTCCTTAAATGCCTTACTCGTATTGCCCTTGTATATTTCGCGACCCTTTTTAAACTCTCCCATTTGTGCATCTTTTGTAATATCCACAACTACGGGTCCTGGCCGCCCACTTCGAGCAAGGTGAAAAGCCTTTGCGATACAATCGGGGATGTCCTCCGCATCACTTACCTGATAGCTCCACTTGGTGATGGGAGCAGTAATACTCATTATATCGACTTCCTGGAAAGCATCGGTTCCGAGAAATGCGCTATTTACCTGACCTGTTATACATACAATGGGAACAGAATCGAGCATCGCATCAGCGATACCTGTAACAAGGTTCGTGGCTCCTGGTCCAGATGTGGCAAAGCAAACGCCTGTTTTCCCTGTCGCCCGAGCATAGCCCTCTGCAGCATGGACCGCACCCTGTTCATGGCGTACCATCACATGCTTTATTTCTTCCTGCACATCATATAGTGCATCATAGCTTGGCATAATGGCTCCACCCTGATATCCAAAGATGAGATCAACTCCCTCCTTTAGCAGTGCCTGGATCAACGCTGTAGATCCTGTTTGATTCATTCCCCGATTCCTTTTTCGCTATTGCTTTTGATAAAAAAAAAGAACCGCACTTCTTTCGAGGTGCGGTTCTTGTCAAACCTTAACTGCTGTGTATCTCTATCACATCAGCCCGCACCTCGTCTCCTTCACTAGGACGACTAGAATCACAATAATAATGTTCACAATGACTAGGCTTGGAATGATTTGCTTAAGAGTACTTTTCATTTTTTCTTTTCTTTTGTATTTTTCCATCTTTGCTTTTGGCCAAAAAAAAAGCCGCACCTTGCTTAAGGTGCGGCTTTTACTTAACTTGCTTTAGCTATTTAAGCCTACGCGTAAGTCCGCACCCTGTTATGGCTATCCACCACAATAGTAATAATCACTAGAATAATTGTGGATAGAGCTTGGTTGACTTTCATTGGCTTGTAGCTTTCTTTTGATATTAAATAGTGTTTTATTTCACTAAAAACACAATTCTTGCCTTAATAGCGTTTTCTTTTCAAGCTTTTTAACAAAAAACCTTATCTCCAGATCCCTAGCTCTCTCCAACCCGTAGAGTCAGTAGCCCCTCGAAACATGCCATTTGTATTAAATGACATCACCACTTCTCCATCACGGCTAATAGCGATAGCTCCACCCGTACCTGGTTTCATCTTTTCTCCTATAACTCTTTGAACAGCAACTTCAAGAGAGACGCCCGTATATTCCATGATAGAAGAAACTTGAAAAGCTGCCACATGCCGAATAAACTCTTCCCCATTTCCCGTACAAGAAACAGCACATGTTTTATTATCGGCATAGGTGCCTGCTCCGATTATAGGAGAATCCCCTACCCTACCTGATTTTTTATTCGTCAGACCACCTGTAGAAGTTGCCGCAGCAAGATTTCCATGCTTGTCAAGGGCTACACAACCCACGGTACCAAACTTCCCATCGGCGTTTACCGAATGATCAGATTGTACAGTCTCGGTTTTTTTGGCATCTTTCCATTGGTCATACCTTAGTTCGGAATAAAAATACTCTTCAGAAACTCTATCAACTCCCCAATCGTCTGCCAACAACTCTGCCCCTTCTGAATAAAAAAGAGTATGGTTGGATCTTTCCATTATCAGTCTGCTTAAAACGATTGGATTCTTAACCGTCCTAGTAGCTATCACAGCTCCGTTTTTTAAATTAGAACCATCCATTATAGAGGCATCTAATTCATGAATCCCTTGACTGTTAAAAGAAGCCCCCTTACCTGCATTAAACTTTGGATCGTCTTCCAAAAATACCACTACTTTTTCTACTGCGTCGACTGCTGTCCCACCATTTTGTAGTATTTCCTCTCCAATTTGAAGGGCTTGGTCCAGTGTAGAGAGATATTCCTGCTTGTTTTTTTCAGACAAATTTAGAGGAACCGTTCCCGCACCGCCATGAATGGCCAAAGCGTATTCTTTTTTTGTCACGGTAGGATCACTAAAAAAATAGAAGGTCACCATAGATATTAGAATCAATAGAGGAATTATAAAAATAAGTGGCGACAACTTCTTTCGTCTACTTGAAACGTACATCTAGTTCTCCTTAAAAAGAAGGTTAGGGAAACTATATTTTGTTTTTTTATATAACAAAGAGCTAAGAACTTGGCAAGGAAGATAGTGACCCAACCCCAGTCAAGGAATCGTTAAAAAATAAGTTGATCGATTTGAAAGTATCTTGCACGCCATCTGTGTTCTTTCAAATTCTTGCTGAGATGCTCACCTCGGCTGCGAATTTACAAGACCACACCTGATGCACAATATACGTTCAAATCGATCAACTTATTTTCTAACGATTCCTAAACCACCTCTCTTCTCTCTTTCATATCTTCCGATTCACCCTTTACAAATAATTTGAAGCTAACTACAGCAACAGCCATGAAAAGATAATAAAAAAGAGCTAAACTAAAGTGATATATTGTCATACTTATCAAAGCTATCACCGCAAGAAACAAAGCTATAGCTGGAGAATAAGGATAAAAGGGAGCTTTAAAAGGGCGCTCCATTTCCGGATGAGTCTTTCTCAACTTGAAAAGTGCCAGCATCGAAATGATATAGAGGCTTAAGGCTCCAAAACAGGCTATTATAATTATCTCCCCTGTTCTTCCGGTCAGTAAAGCAACTATTCCAATTGCCATATTCATGAGTAAAGCAAGGGCTGGTGTCTTAAAACGTTCATGAATCTTACCTACGGCTTTAGGGAAACAACCCTGCCTTCCGAACTCAAAAGTAGCCCTTCCGGCTACTAGAATGATACCGTGGAAGGAAGCAATCAAGCCAAAGAGCCCCACTGTAATGAGCAGGTGAAACATAGGGTCGTCCTGAGCAACAATCTGCCCCAAAGCTAGAGGAAGAGGTGAATCAGAGATTTCACCACCCACTTCAGAATATACGATGCTTTCCCAGCCACCGACACCAACAGAAGAAAAGAAAGTCAAGCCGCACAAAATCAACAGAGTTATCATCGCAGATCCGAATCCTTTCACCATATTCTTTTGTGGGTTCACCGTTTCTTCAGCTACATTTGCAACTCCTTCAATAGCCAAAAAAAACCAAATAGCAAAGGGAACAGCTGCAAATACTCCTCCCCATCCATTTGGCAAAGGATTCCTCGTCAGATTTTCCCATTCAAAGTGAGGGAGAGTAAGCCCCGAAAACAAAAGCAATTCTCCTACTGCCAAAATGGTAATCCATAGCTCAAAGGAAGCCGCTGCTTTCACTCCATAAATATTGAGTAGGGTAAAGATAGCATAAGCCACAATGGCTATCAACAGGATCGGAACACCGGGAAAAAACAAGTTAAAATATGCCCCAATGGCTGCAGCGATTGCAGGAGGTGCAAAAACGAACTCCACAATTTGGCTCATCCCTCCAATGAAACCTCCCAATGGGCCGAATGCTCTAGAGGCGTATGTATAAGCCCCCCCGGCCTGTGGCATAGCGCAGGCAAGCTCGGTATAACTGAAAGTAAAGGTCAGGTACATTAAGGCCACAAAAAATGTGGCTATTGCCAAACCAAGAGTTCCCCCCTCTGCCAAGCCAAGGTTCCACCCAAAATACATCCCCGAAATAACATACCCTACCCCTAAGCCCCATAACATTACCGGACCCAGAGAACGATCTAAATGGCTCTCAGACATTATTCCCTCAAAAAAAATCTAAAAAATTTCCATAAGGATAGCTGATAAATTCTTTTTTGTAATGGGAGATTTTGACTTCCGGAAGACAGAGGCATGAAAATATAATAACGGCGTTGTCGCATAAAACATGCGTCTACAAGAGGCTTATAATTAAAATTTTACCACCGAGATCACAGAGGGCACAGAGAAAATAAAAAATCACAGATCAGTTGATAGCATATTCTGAGAAACTTTATGCATTTTTCTATCTCTCTGTGTTCTCGGTGCTCTCTGTGGTTAAATAAATAATTGTAAACGTATTAAGTTATGCAACAACGCCTATAACAACTACAACATGAACAATCTTAACCAACCATTAATAACATTAATGTGCTATAAGAGTATTAGATGAAAATTAACCGTAAATTTAATTTAATGATAGTAAGGATTTCAATGTCACTCACACCTTTATATCAATTTCCCCATATTAACCCACAACTATTAATAGTTACTGACTCCCATCTAAGATACGAAGAGAGTCTCCCATTTGAGCCCGTTGAACTCCCAGATAATCACCCGCTACTACGCCGGACTGTAAGATGCCTCGACTGCTCAAACACAATTTTTCAAGGGGATGACTGCGACCGATGCTTTACTCGAGTAGTTGTAGAAAACAAAGCCTCATTAACACCAGAAGTTTTAAGTAACAAAGTTCGCGATCTGAGACTTCGAAATAGAGAAAGAGCTTACCTTACCCCCATTCTAAGAATACTCATCCCTAATGTCTGTTCATTTCACCTCGAAAAAAACATCGAAAAATACTTCTAAAAACTACAAATTAATGATGACTTGAGAAGAGGCTGCACTGGCCTTTTCTCGTCCTTCTTCCAACGTCGCACCCAATGCCAGGGTAACTCCCATTCTCCGCTGTCCTTTTACTTCAGGTTTCCCGAAAAGGCGTAGCTGAGTATCCGGAAGCGACATAGCTTCGGCAAGATTCGCAAAGACCACTTGATTCGACTCCCCTTCCGCCATTATAACAGATGATGCTGAAGGGCCTAGCTGACGTATTGAGGGTATAGGAAACCCAAGAATTGCTAAAGCATGTAGAGCAAACTCTGAGAGATTCTGAGAAATCATCGTCACCATCCCTGTATCATGAGGTCGCGGAGAGACTTCACTAAAGAAAACCTCATCACCATTTATAAAGAGTTCCACGCCAAAGACCCCCCATCCTCCTAGTGCCTCAGTAATTTCTATAGCCATCTCCTGAGACTTCACTAAAAGCTCGGGACTCATGGGGTGAGGTTGCCAGGACTCCTTGTAGTCTCCACCCTCCTGGCGGTGGCCGATAGGTTCACAAAAGCTTGTGGTCGTACCTCCCTTTCCATCAGAATGACGAACTGTCAAAAGAGTGATTTCGTAATCAAATTCTACAAAGCCTTCTATAATAAGCTTTCCCTCTCCAGTTCTGCCTCCAGTTTGAGCAAGTTCCCAGGCAGAATCAAGATCCGCCAAAGAACGAACTACACTCTGCCCCTTTCCCGAGGAGCTCATGATAGGTTTTACTACACAGGGCATCCCTATGGACTGCACAGCATCAATGAATGTGTCCTTATCGGAGACAAACGTATACGGCGAAGTCTTCAGCCCAAGCTCTTCTGATGCCAGCTTGCGAATATTTTCCCTGTTCATCGTGATATTCGTAGCTTTGGCAGAGGGGACCACACGATAGCCCTCCTCTTCAAGTTCTTTTAGAACCTCAGTATTTATCGCTTCAATTTCAGGAACGATTAAATCCGGTTTTTCTTCTTCAATGACCCGGCGCAACTCTGACCCATCAAGCATAGAAACCACATGGGATCGGTGAGCCACTTGCATAGCTGGAGCGTAAGGATACCTATCAATTGCAACAACTTCTACTCCAAGGCGCTGCAGCTCAATCGCGACTTCTTTGCCTAGCTCACCAGCCCCACATAGCAACACAGTAGTAGCGGTCGGTGAAAGAGGGGTTCCAATCTTTGTCATATAAGTTCTCCAGGCCATCTATTTGAATTCATTTATTCTATACTTTTCTCTAAAACAAGCTTATTCTTGAGACACGTCTACCCATCCCTCAATTTCTCCATTAAGGGATGCTTCCATGGCAACACCTCTTAAAACTTCACCCACTTCCTCAGTAATAGCGGAGCTCGATTTAAAACTATGATGGGATATAGCATGCAAAAGATTTAAGTTTTCTATTTTCCGGGAGGATATCTGTGCCAATCGGACCTCATCTGAAGAACCCACAGGACTAGAAGGCGGGGCAGCTAGTTCCTTTTTCCGCAAAAAACTGGATGGAAGACCGTCCATTCTATTCATATCTTTCATAGAAACAGGAATCGTAAAATTATTAGAAAAACCCACAGAACTACTCCCTCTGGAGCCTTGCTCAGGAGTCGCGACTGTTGTTTCAAGTCTATTTCTGCCTTCAACCGTAATTTTTTTGTCTACGGCTTCACGCTTTTCCATTTCTGTACTTTTAGGGCTCGCAAATTTTTCTTCACCAAGATCTGAGTCTATAAGGCGATTAGGATCTTGACAACAAGGGAACAAAAATGAAAAACACATATGAATTTACACCTTATATATTAGGGATTAGGGATTAGGGATTAGGGATTAGAACCTGCCGTAAAACAGCAAAGAAATTAATTAAATTCTATATCAAAATGACCATGCTAGTTTTCATAGTATATTACGGTCAACAATTTTCTCTTCTCTTTATAACTAAACAAAGAGTATATTCTTCTTTCAATTAAGATGAGCAGAGGGAGTTTTTTTCATGAATGCAAAAGCAGGATCAATTGACGTTACAAGTATCCAGGAATTTCAACGTCAATTTGTGAAAGAAAGAGAATGGGATAAATACCATACCCCAAAAAATGTCTCAATGGCTCTCGTTAAAGAAGCCAGTGAGCTCAGTGAACATTTCCAATGGTTAACCGACGATGAATCTTTTGAAATCAAAAATCACGAGACAAAATTTCAGGAAATAAAAGACGAGATGGGTGATGTTGTAGCCTACCTGACACGACTTGCGGATCTACTGGATATAGACCTGGAGCAAGCTTTCTGGGATAAGTCAAAAAAAAATGAAAAGAAATACCCTGTTAATGAATCTAAAGGAACTTACTTGAAATGGAATACGAAGCTCTAATATTTGATCTTGATGATACCTTAGTAGATTTTACTGACTCGGAAAAAAAATCTTTAGACCATGTCTATGGAATGTTTTTCCAGGATATAGTCACAGATAAAATACACTTCGAAAATGAATATCACTTTGTTAACCGTCTCTGTTGGGACGCTGTGGAAGAAGACCGTATGCCGATCAGCATGGTAGGGTTCCAACGCTTCAAGTACTTATGTATCAGCCTAGCGGTAAAGCTTGATCCCACTCAAATAGCCAAAGAATATGAGAGTTCTCTGGCAAAATACGTCTCATGGTTTCCTGGCGTCGAGGATAGCGTCCGTTCTCTTAAAGGAAGCCATCGTTTGGGAATCATTACTAACGGATTTAAGTCTATCCAGGAAAACAAAAAGAAGAACATGAATCTGGATGAATTTTTCGAAAGTTTCATCATTTCAGAAGCGGTGGGAATCTCGAAGCCTAAAAAGGAAATATTTGATCTCGCCCTTTCAGAAATGAATCTCTCAAAGTCCAAAGTTCTGATGATAGGCGACTCATATTCTAGTGATTACCAGGGAGCTATTAACGCAGGAATTGACTTCTGTTTTGTTACAAACAAGCGCCCTCTCCCAAAATCCAGCCTTCCCACTCCCAAATATGTGATAGACAGTGTAAATGAACTAGCTCTCATTCTTCAAAGAGAACTCGTTTCCGCTTAAATTCTTCACCCGCAGATAGACACATGAATAAAATGTGCTCTATCTGTGCTATCAGCACTGTCAATGCTTTCAACTTAGTATTCTTTTCTCAAATCATCGCATTAAATAAATTGCAAACAGGATGAACAGGATCATCCTGCTTATCTTGATAAAAAATTCGCTGTCGAGAAACAAGTCTCAATTCGGGTTTTAGTGAATGGAGAATGGACGAAATAAAATTATTCATTTACACTTGCCATGGACTACCCGTTCCTCACAAAGGAATACTGTGATGAAGAAGACTCTCATTACATTTGCCGTCATAATTTTTTCTTTTGCTCCCGCTTCGGCCATGTCAAAGGCTCCAGTTGACTGGAACCCTAATCAGAATAAAGTGAGCATTACAGACGACGGTCAATACAGGTACATCCAATCAAATGGCATCCCCGATCATTATACAGGTCAATTTCCCAACCGTAGAAACCCCAATACTATCCAGGAACAAAAGCATCAATATCGTGTCCCCTTACATCCCGTATTAAGGAAGAACATAAGTAAACTGGAGATGCACCCATTTGGTGTAGCTATCAATGGCATCCCCTTTGATCCGGGTGCTGCCGAATTCTGGAATAGAGATAGAAATTCAGGCTGGCAATACGAAGCTCTTTCAGGAAAAATTGATTTAGGCATGGATGAAAATAATGCCCATGTTCAGCCCGGTGGTTCCTATCATTACCACGGACTACCCGCAGGATTAATCAGCTCTTCTCTACACTCCCCTCTTATCGGCTACGCTGCAGATGGCTTCCCCATCTATGCACGCTATGGCTACTCCGACCCTGAAGATTCAGACAGCCAAATTAAAAAACTAACTTCCAGCTACCGCTTAAAAAAGGGCAGTAG
>JBLFWS010000023.1:0-30471 GCA_047611865.1 Chlamydiales bacterium | reverse complement strand
CTATGCGTATAGTGGCAAAAGGCGTAAATCAGATTCACAATGAAGAGAAAGGTCTCATCCTTATCACGCATTATCAGAGACTCCTCGATTACATTAAGCCCGACTTTGTTCACGTGATGCTCGATGGGCAGATTGTTCGTTCTGGAACTTCAGAATTGGCATTGGAGCTCGAAGATCGTGGATATGATTGGCTGGTAAAAACTCCTGAAGAGGTAGTCATTTAATGCTATTGGATCAGGATACCCACAAGAACGGAATGTTTTCTTCTCTTCAGGACCAATATGCAGCTAAGGCTGATGAGGGTCCCTTGAAGAAAGTTCGAGCAAAGGCTTGGGATCACTTTCTAGAGCTTGGATTACCCGATAAAAAGACTGAGGTTTTTCGCTATTTCCCCTTGCATCAACTGTATGCTTCGACTTTCAAGGTAGCGGAAGAGGCAGAGGTTTCAGCCGAAGAGATTACTCAATATATTTTTCCTGAGTGCCGCGAAGCCGTTTTGGTATTTGTGAATGGGCGTTTCAGTGAGACTTTGTCTAACACCGGAGCTTTGCCAGAGCAGGTTGCTGTGGAGCCTCTTTCCAGGGCTGTAAAGACCTATGGCGGTTTCTTGATGAATCGCTGGGCCAAAGCAATGAAAGAAGAGACAGACGCTTTCGCTGTGCTAAACGCAGCTATTCATGAGGGCGGTGTATTTGTATATGTTCCTCCCAAAACAGTCTTGGCCTCTCCTATTCAGATTCTGAATGTGATCTCTTGTTCTGAAAAGAAAGTTATGATGCACCCCAGATTACATCTCTTTTGTGGATCTCAGTCTGAAGTTACTCTTGTGCAGGATACAGCTCTTCTTTCCGGAGAAGATTACTGGTTAAATCAGGTTCTAGACTTCTCCCTTGAGGATGCTGCCCGTGTGCGTTACGCGAGTGTGGCGGGTGTGGCTCACGATGCTTGGCATTTTGAAGCTGTACGCGCAACTTTGAAGAGGGATTCTTACCTGAGCACAGTGTGCCCTACTGAGGGATCACGTGGTGTTCGTCAAGATTACTCAGTGGCGTTAACAGGAGAGAATGCTGAAGTTTGTCTGAATGGCGCTTGGTTGTTGGATGAGAAGAGACAGGCCCATACGAATGTTTTAATGGATCACAGAGCTCCTCATTGCCAGTCTTCACAGCTTTTTAAAGGCGTTCTCGATGGTATGAGTCACTCCAGTTTTGAAGGTAAAGTGTATGTTCATTCTGAGGCCCAGAAGACAGACGCTTATCAGATGAATAATAACCTCATATTGAGTGACAAAGCGAGAGCTGAAAGTAAGCCAAATCTTGAGATTTACGCTGATGATGTAAAGGCCTCTCATGGGTCAACAGTCGGCCAGCTGGATAAAGAGCATCTACATTATCTTCGAACCCGTGGTCTTACAGAGAGAGACGCGAAGAATCTTCTCCTTGCGGGTTTTTGCAAGCAGGTGATTGATCGTTTGCCTCTGGAATCTATGAGAAAAACCATGGCCGGGCGTATAAATCGTTATTTAAAGGGGTAAGTGGTGTTAGTAGAGTCAGTGAAAAGCGATATTGAAAAAAGACGTGATGATTTCCCTATGCTTGCTCAGCAAATGCATGGGAAGCCTCTGGTGTATCTCGACTCTGCTGCCACAGCGATGAAACCCCAGGTGGTCATCGATAAAATCACTGACTTCTATCAAAATAGCTATGGAACTGTTCACCGAGCGGTATACCAGCTAGCTAATAAATCTACTGAAGAATACAACGCTGTCCGCGATAAGATTCGCGATTTTTTGAATGCGGAAAGGAGCGAGGAAATCATTTTCACTCGCGGAACCACCGATTCGATCAATCTAGTGGCCTCTTGCTTCGGAAAGGCTTTTGTCGAAGATGGTGACGAAATCCTCATCTCTGAGATGGAGCACCACTCAAATATCATTCCCTGGCAAATTCTTTGTGAGGAATGGGGGGCTGTTCTGAAAGTAATCCCTATAAATGACGATGGGGAGATCCTTTTTGAGGAGTTTCGGGCTTTGCTATCAAGCAAAACCAAGATTGTTGCGGTGGCTCATGTCTCCAATGCTCTGGGAACAGTCAATCCTATTAAGGAAATTGTAGCTAGTGCTCACGCTGCGGGAGCCTTGGTTCTCGTCGATGGTGCTCAAAGCGTTCCTCATATGAAGGTGGATGTACAGGATCTTGGAGCTGATTTTTATGCTTTTTCTTCCCATAAAGCCTATGGTCCTACGGGAGTCGGGGTTCTTTATGGGAAATATGAGCTTCTTGAGGCGATGCCTCCTCGTGATGGGGGTGGTGACATGATCGATACAGTGTCTTTTACAGGGACCACATTTGCCAAACCTCCTCTTAAATTTGAGGCGGGAACTCCCATGATTGCTCAAGTTTTGGGGATGGGGGCTGCTATCGACTATATTCTTGATGTGGGCTTAGATCAGATTCATGACAAGGAGCAGGCGCTTCTTCGGCAGGCAACAGAACTTTTGGGGCAAATAGAGGGTCTTCGAATCATTGGGACGGCCAAGGAAAAGAGTGCGGTTATAAGCTTTGTGGTAGAGGGCGTTCACCCTTTGGATATTGGCACAATGCTGGACTTGAAAGGGGTTGCCATTCGTACGGGGCATCACTGTGCTCAGCCTTTAATGAAGCGTTTTAATCTAAGTTCGACTGCTCGGGCTTCTTTCTCTTTCTATAACAGTTCTGCAGACGTTGAGCTGTTCTATAATAGTTTAAAAGAAACACTAGAATTTCTCAGATAATCCCATTTTTTAAAAAAAAACTTAACGGATTAGTTTAAAAACTGCTTGTTTTCAAGTAATTTGTTATGTATCTATGTCTAAACCGGCAGTAATTGCGTGATTTTTATTGCGTAATGTGTTAATATTTTGTTTTTTAGTGCCTATTTTTGAACAAATTTAGAAGATAAAAATGCTTAAATATTACAGCTCTATTATTTTTTCGGTTCTTATATTAGCTACTGGCTTATCCGCCACCGATTCTATTGATATCCTTGATACTCAGGATTGGACTAAGAAACCCTCTACTAAACTACTTAGGTCTACTCCGAGCGCTCCCGAGGCAAACTATGCTTCTGCAGGAAAAGAAGTAGAGATCGAAAAAGACTATGGAAAGTCCATATTGCGCTATTCCGAAGACGGCAACGTCGTAGGAATTGAGTATTTCCTCTCTGATGGAAGCGGCCGCTTCTCATTTTATAAGCTTGAAAGATTCCAATGGGAAGGGAAAAATCTCGTTGGCCAGTGGGTCCAAGATTCTACGGGTAAGATAAAGGCTTTTCAGAAGTTGAGCTATGACCATAAGGGGCAGCTGACAGAAGAAAAGGTTTTTGGAGACCTTACCGGCAGAAATCAAGTTTTCTTGACACTGGGGCATAATGGTCTTCCCAATTGTAAGGGCTGTGAAACTTACTCTAAATCTTTCAGCTATTCTGATGAAGGTAGGGTGATTCGTGAGGAAGAAGGTAACGGGAAGGTGACCCTTTATTCCTATAAGCCAGAAACTGACCTGATCTCTCAGAAGTTCATTTGTGATAGAGACAAGACTCTCATTCGCTATTTTTATGAGTATGATGAGAAAGGCAAAGTCACAGAGATTATTCAGGACGACGGATTACGTTCAACAGCTGACGATCTTTATGGGATTACAGAGCGCCGATTCGTAAGGGTGCTATCCGAAGGGAATGGAGTAGAGCGTGTAGAAGAGACGTACTTTGATTTAGTTTCCAGGCGAGAAGTTCCCATGCGTACGGTTCGGAATACGTATTCTGACAAAGGGCTTCTTCAGAAGCAGGCTGTCTACGATTCTCTTGGGAACGAAAGATATTCCAGCTCTTTTGAATATGATGAGCTTGGAAAGCCCAGCCGAAGCATTGGCCCTATGGGAGATGTAAGCACTTTTAAGTACGATGACCGCGGACGTAAAGTTTATGAGCAGGCAGGTCGCACGGATTCCTGGACGGAGTTTGTGTATAACGACCAGGACCAGCTGATCCGTAGAGAAAAGAAGACCTGGAAGGGTGAGAGCTATAGCAGCAGTGTTACCTATGATGAGAATGGGCGTAAAATTGCTGAAACGGATGGAACAGGAAATGTGACGTCCTACGAGCTGGATGGATTTGGAAGAGAGATCAAAGCAATTTACCCTTCTGTCTTAGATGAGAATAGCCGCCTTATTCACCCAACGAGTGAAAAAGTCTACGATATCAGTGGCAATGTAGTAGAAGAAATTGATGCAAAAGGATTCGTTACTCGCCGCCAATACAACATTCAGGGTGAGGAAACAGAGATTAGCCATCCCGATGGTAGTGTAGAGAAATACGAATACCACCCAGATGGAACACTTGCCAAGGCTATTGGAAAAAATGGATCGTATACCTGTTATACCTACGATGTTTTAGCACGAGCCATTAAAGCTGAAACTTATACGGGAGATGGCCATCTCCTGGGTGAAACGTCTGGAACATATAATGCCTATCACTTGACCTCTTCAACGGATGCTTCTGGACACACAACTCTGTATTATCACGATGGTGCGGGCAGACAGTTGTCTATTACCGAGATTACTGAAGATGGCTGTAAGCATGTAGCATTTGAATATAACCCTCTAGGTCAGCTTCAAAGCAAGAGAGAGTGGTTTGGTGATGATATCACCGATGCGAAAGTATCCATTATGGAATACGACTACCTCGGGAAAATCATTGAGCAAAGAACGGAAGATGGTGTGGGTGGGGTCTTAAGAAAGGTCAGCTACTCCTACGATGCTGATGGGAACCGTTCTTCACTGTCCACGTACACGCATGATGGCAAGACACCTGAGAGGATGGAAACCACGTATAACTTCCGTGGTGAGCCTTCTAAGGCTACTGATGCCTTGGGTAATGTGACTGTTACTGTTTATGATGATACATTTCGGAATGACAGGGGGCAGAGAGTTCTTCAGCGCAAGGTGACGGACCCCTTAGGCTTTATGACTGTGAGCACGATGGATGCCATGAACAGAGAAGAGCTCATTGTAAGGAAAGACCCTTTTGGGAAAGTTTTACTGCAGAAGGAAATCCGTTACGACGCAGCTGGAAACAAAGCCAGAGAAACGATTGTTGATATCCAGAATAGTAAAGTAATTAAGAGGGTAACAGTCGTTCGAGACTATGGCCCTTGTAACCGTTTAGAGAGACTCGTTGAAGCTGAGGGGACTCCTCTGCAGAAGCAGTACTCCTATGTCTACGGAAACAATGGAGAGCAGCTTGCAAGAGTTAAGCCCGATGGGGTTCAGTTGTGCTATGACTATGATAGCGTAGGACGTGTATCTCAGTACCGTGCGAGTGATAATTCTTTCCATTATGAATACCAATATGACAGTAATCACCGGGTGCTTGCTGTGTTGGATCATGCAAATCAACTTATATCCCGAAGAAGCTACGACGAATTCGGTCGTATGGTTTCTGAGAAATTAGCTAATGGCCTCACGATCCTTAATGACCACGACGCTCTCGGAAGGCGCAGCCGCCTTACTCTTCATGATGGTTCCTCTGTAGAGTATGCATATAATGCTGTGGACATGAAGAGCATTACAAGGCTTTCTTCTTCCGGTAAGACGGAATATGTACACTCTTATGAAGATTACGACCTTTCAGGAAGAGTTTTGAAAGAGCGTTTAATCGATGGGGAAAGTACTGCCACGTATGAAAGGGATGCTCTTGGGCGTTTAACAGGCATTCATTCTCCTTTTTGGTCGGCAGACCTGCCAAAAGGTAGCTATGATGCTGTCGGAAATCTACTTGCTCTAAAGATTAGGGATTCCATAGGGGAGCTTAACTTTCGATTTTCCTATGACAAGCAGTACCGGGTGGCTAGCGAAGAGGGTTTGGAGAGTCATAGCTATGCTTATGACAATTTACAAAACTGTATTCAAAAGGATGGCCAGAAATACTCGATTAATGAACTCAATCAACTGGAATACGACGGGAACTTCACATACCAGTATGATATCAATGGAAACCTTGTAAAGAGGACGATTGACGATAACTGTGTAAATTATGGCTACGATGCTCTCGGCAGGTTGACAGAGGTTCGCGAAGATGAAAACTTGAAGGTTAATTATATCTATGATGTTTTCAACCGTCGTATGGGGAAAAAACTACAGCAGTGGGATGAGAAGTCCTCTACCTGGAAGCTTTTGAGCGAATTGCGCTTTCTCTATGACGGTAAAAAGGAAATCGGAGCTGTAGATTCTTCAGGGGAAATTGTCGAGTTGCGGATATTGGGTAAAGGTCATGGAGCAGAAGTGGGCGCAGCTGTTGCTTTTGAGCTTGATGGCAAGACTTATATACCTACTCATGATCATCGTGGAGATATCACAAGTCTTGTAGATCCTGTACAGGGTCAGACGGTGGAGACTTATCGCTACAGTGCTTTTGGTGAGGAGCAAATTTTTGACTCCAATGGAGAGCGAGTGGCTTCTTCTCAGCTGGGGAACTCATGGAGATTTTCCAGCAAGCGATATGATGAAGAAACCGGCCTGCTCTATTTTGGTGGACGCTACTATGATCCCTCATTATCCCGGTGGATGACTCCTGACCCCATGGGATTTGGAGATGGTCCGAATCTTTACGCGTATGTTCATAACAAGCCTTTAACAGCCATTGATTTATACGGCCATTTTGCCATGAGTCAAATGCTGAAAAATGCTGCGGATATTGGGTTTAGCTATGTAGTGAGCTTTCTGGAATTTTCTGCAACGACTGCAAAGAATGCTGCTACGGGTTTTGGAGCTATTTTAGAACAGGTACGTCTTGATCTTAACGGTCAGGGATATTTCTACGAGCTACTCCACAATGATATTGAGATTCCTACAGGAGTTATTGGGAAGGGAGAAATCAACTCTCTCCTCAGAGTGACCTATATTAATGGTATTAACAGCGGTCATGATGATGTGCTTACAGCGGCGAGTTTTGTTTCTTCAAGTCACGGAAATGTCAACGTTCATTATGTTGCTAATCCCACGTTGGGCTTATTGACGGATATTTTGAATGCGACTTTGATGAAAGTGGAGATGAAACCTCGTTCTACTTTCGAGCTTGTGAATATGTGGAAAGAGATGATCGGGGAGATGGGCGGAACTGATGGAGGAGGGAAAATCCTGCATTATGCTCATAGTTGCGGAGGAATGATCACGAGTTGTGCCAGGGACTTTATGAACAAGAAAGAGCTGGCTATGATTGAAGTTAGAACCATGGCTTCACCAGAACTCATTCGTGATGGCTATTTTGCAAAGACCACGAACTATGTTAGCGTTCGTGATGGTGTCCCTATGGTGGATATTTCAGGCTATCTGCAAGCGGATCCTTTTGGGGTCTTACAGGGATGTATGTGCCCAATGGAGACTAACGTCATCTGGTTAGGTAATTGGTATGACGGGTGGCCTTTGGTGGATCACACGACCTATAGCGATACCTACAAAAGTCTTATTCTTACCCTTGGGGAAAGTTTTCAAGAAGAGTATGGAACGATGCCCCGGTAAAAGAGAATTATTTTTAAGTATATCCCAAATCTAACAGTGTCTCTGTTAGTGACGCAGCTGCCGCAGCTCTATTTTTTAATTTACTGCTATACCGGGCCTTGCTCGCAAGCTCGCTACGACCCGGCCTACATAATGCCACGCCTCTGGCGTTTATGTAGGTTTAAGCTATACAAAGTTGCACCCTGTTTTAAAGGTAGCCTTGATGAATTGTTCTTCATAGTCTAGTATAATTTTTTTGATATAAGGGAGGGGGGATTCGATGTCTGTGAAGCGATTTAGTGAAGATGACTTGTACGAGTTTGCGGCACAGATTCTCTTAGAAGAAAAGAGGTGGCCGGACTTTGGGTTCTTGAGTGAAGATGATAAGGCAAAGGTTCTTATGATCTTGCGGCGGGGGCGACAGGCCTTAAGCAAAGCTAATCCACAGTCTAATACAAAAGTGACCAGAAAGAATATTCGAGATGTCGTGATAAAAGAAGGGTTGGTGCGACGTCGTGGGGGTAGTCCTCAACAAACTTTTCTCCGACCATCACACAGTGCAATAGATAAGCCTCAACCTGATTACACAAAATTAGCACAAAGGGTAGGTTTCATTGTATTTCCCTTGGCAGTAATTGTTGAAGAATCCGAAGTGCTGCGCCGGAAATTTATGGAGGCGGTAAATAGGAGAATAGCTCCGAATGAATTACCCTTACTTTTTCGGGACTTGTCAGCAGAAGACGCGGAAATATTGCTTGGAGCTATAAGTCGTCATCTAGCTGAAGAGGTGGCAGTGGATCTTCAAGATGAGTCCAAAGAGTGGTCTGACTACGAGTCAAATACGATCTATGCTAAATATTCTGTTGCTGCCGCCAAGTTTTTATCTGAGTCGGATGGGGTTAGCACGGATCTAAAGCTGTATCTGGAAGAATATCAAGAGAAGCTCAGAGTTCATCTAGGTGAATATTGCAAGAGTCTACCTGAAAAGTATGGTCTCCTTGAAATTCTTGGGCGATTTACACAAACGATGTGGGTGAAATTGGCGGGTTTAACTCCTAGAAAAGATATGTCTTTTTTATTTCATGTTCTTCCTTCAGAGTTCTTCGATAAGTTGCTATTTTGTCTACCTCCAGCACAGAAAGAAGATGTAAAAGAGCTCATTGCCTACCTGGAAAGGGAGAAGCAGGGCGAAATCAGCGTTTTTGTGGACATCCTTGATACTCTTACGCAATGGGTGGATATTGTGAAAAAGCTTGCAGATCCGGAGAATGGAAAAGCTTAAGGAGCCATGTTATTTTTACTTAACTCCTAACGCCTTGGCTGTTCCAGGGGGAGTTGGATCGTAAAGGTTGTCCCTTCACCGAAAGAGGATGTGGCTGAGATCTTTCCGTAATGTTTTGCAATGATGGTTTCCACGATAGATAAGCCAAGACCTGAGCTTTTGAGCTTGGAAGGATTGGTTTTACTGACCGTATAAAAACGATTGAAGACACGGTCGAGTTCTTGTTCAGGAATACCTATCCCCTTGTCAGATATTTTAATGGTAAAGTGTTTCTTGGTTTTCTTTAGATAGACAGATATCTGAGCTGCTCCTGTGGAATATTTTGCGGCATTGTCGAAGAGATTACGTATGGCGACTTCCATGAGGTCAGGGTCTACAGCAAAGGTGACGTCTTCACTTTCCTTGTGGACATCCATAACGGCATCTGGATAGACAGACAAAAGGCCGTGGTAGGTATTTTCTACTAGATCACTAAGGTCAAGTGTTTGAATTCTGGAGCGAGGGAGATTCTCGATGTCTGCCAAAATCAAGAGGTTTTTTACAATATTGGTCATACGCATGCAGTTGTATACGATTTTTTGCGTGATCTCTGAGGCTGTTTCTTTTGGGAGCCCGGGATTGTCATGGAGGGTTTCTGCAAAGCCCTGAATGATGGTAATAGGGGTCTTTAACTCGTGAGAAGCATTGGAGATGAAGTCCTTGCGCATTTCAAGCATGCGAAAGTGACTGGATTTGTCTTGCAATACCAGGATGGCTCCTTTTTCTTCCCCTTGAGGGGATGCCACCACAAAGAGAAAAGTTTTTGGCCTTTCCCCCAGCGTTGCAGAAATTTTACAAATTTGCTGTTCCTCTTGAGTGCAGATGAGGAGTTCTTGGAACTCGGGGTTGCCAATGGTCTCAAAGTTTTGCCCTAGCAGCTCTTCTTTTTTGAACTTTAGCATCTTGAGAGCCATATCATTGATAAAGGTGATCTTCATGGTTTCATCAACGGCTATTACTCCATCACTGAGGGATTCCAGAACGGCTTCTTTTTCATTTCGCTCCTGAGTCAAAGTCGTGATTTGATTTTGGACACGTTCTGAGAGAGAGTTTAGAGTGTGAGCGAGAGAATAGAATTCGTCCGTAGCTGAAGCGGCGCTAAGGTGAATTTCCGGGATGTGGTCTTGCTCACCTTCTTGATAGGGCTTAATAGCTAGAATAATTTGTTCGATGGGATCAGTGAAATGCTGGAGGATAAACCATGTCATGACACTATAGAGGAGTAATATCGCAATACCGAGGATGGAGAAACTGTAAACCACGTAGTCAGTCATTGCAGTTACGTGTTTGTAGGGAAAGGCTGTACGGATGACATATGTGTCATCGTGTGAGATGAATCTTTTGGCGTAGTAGGTCATATCCTGCTTTTGGATACTGGAGTAACCCTCTGCATAGCCTGAGCCGAGCTTTAAAGCATGCTCGACTTCAGGGTGTTTGTGGATATAGCCCCGTTTAAATGAGGAACCCAGTAGTTTCTTAGTATGAGTATCGTATAGAATTCCGCCTTTATCATTGAGGATACTTACTCTGAAAAAGAGCTGTGATTCCTCTAGCTTCAGGCGGTTGATCATATCCTGGGCGCTTTCAGCTTCGATAATTTTATCGAGTAACTCAGTGGCTCTTTCTTCTAGGGATTTAAAGATAATGGCTTTGACCGACTTGCTGGCAATAGGATACATGAGTGCTAGGAAGGATAGGAAAACGAAGAGATTAGCAATCAGTATTTTTTGTCTAAATGTCAGCATATAAATACTCTTTATTCAGGAAGTATTTTGGATTTGATGGCTTCTTGATAGGCTTGTAGTTCTTCAAGTGGCTTCAAAAAACTGTAGTGTAACATTAGCTGGGGGATAATAGTACCTTCTTTATTCTTACCCGTAGAAAAAGACAAGACGACGGTTAGATCTTCTTTAGCGTCCCCCAGGCGGTAGTAATAAAAGGTATTTCCTCGCAAGAGTGCTGCAGAGATTTCCATCTCGGTTCTCTCGTCGTATTCTCCAGGCTTCAGATGTGCAAGGTGTGCTTGGAGAAATTCATCAATGGATTCTTTGGATTGCTTCATGCTGAAGCGTTCTCCCATGGAATCGAAAAGTTGATCGCGGATGAGGAGGAAATTTGAAAAGCTAGGTTTTAAGTAGGTATCAATGCGAAGAAGGCTCGTCTGGAAGAAGTAGGCTGTTGTTGTCCCATCTTTTATCCATAGGGCGTTTGGTGTTCCTGTGTAATTGTAGGCCCTGACAAAGGGACTTATTGTTTTAGAGTCAATTAACTCCATTCCCATATTTTCGAAGGTGGCCTTTGTCTCTTCAGGGGTCGTGCTGGGGTTCAGACCGAGTATTTTGGGCTTAGGGCCGACGGTATCTTGTAGAGATATGTCATCACCAGGCATCTGGCTATATAGGGGTTTGACAGACAGTAGGGCCAGGCAGTAGAGAAGGAGTGAAAGTACATTTTTTTTGTGAAATAAATTCATGGGTAGTTCCTCTTTATTCCGCCTTTTTCTTTTTGGAGGAGTGGTCATATGCAAATTGCATAATCAACTTTGTTGTGTCTGTGCTTAAATTCTTTAGCTCAGCTCTATGTATCAGGGTCTCTCCCCTTCTTGTCAGCTTTATAATAGTGATCTGTAAAGCAAGGGGGGTCTCTTTTATTGTGGTGCTCAGTAGAGCACTATCGGACTTATGAAAGCAGATAGTCTGATCTTCAAGAATAAAGGAGCAAAAATTACAATCCAGAAGCTCAATAGTGCATTCGTATTCATCTGCTCCTTCATCTGTATGGTAGATGATACTAGCCGGAATACTGACAGGAGCGTGGGTCATTCCGCGAATAATTGAACGCGAGTGCTGTAGGTAGAAAGTGTCTTGTGGGCTTCTGATGAATTTGAGGATGCTGGTTTCAAAGTGGTACTCTGCGTCACGTTGTCGTATAAAGGAAATGTCGAGAACAGGATTCCGTGTATCTCTGAGTTGCCAAGTTAAGTCTTCATCTTTGGGAGGCTGAATCCCAAGAAAAAGGTCGTTATTTGCAACGACTGTAGAGGCGAATTCCAGGTCGTTCTTTGTAGCCTTGTCATGATATTTCACTATAATGGCCATGCCAATTGGAAAGGCTCTGGAAGAGCTTATGTTTTTCTTTTTAAAGCTATGTTGGAAACCGAACTTTTCGCGGATACTATCGAATATTTTGATTTCGTATTCCAGATCGTCTTCTGCGATTTCTCTATTGCCGTAGTGGTGGGATACCTGATTGGAGAAGTTATCCAGGTAGTTTCTTTTCATAACGATCAATAGGGGTTCACTTGTTTTGAACCTTCTTATAAAGCTTCTGATGACACCCGTTTCTTCCCCGGACAGTTCTGCTTCTGAGCAAATCTTGGCAAATTTGATTTTTTTATAAATCTGCCAGAGTAGCCATAAAACAAAGGCTGTCCCACCAAGAACGCACAGACCAATAAATATGAAGATAAGTACGGGGTTCGTACCTCCTTTGTAGGCCTTCAACTGCATGCCCTTATTGGCAGATACCTTGAAGGTAGCTATGAGTAAAGAGTTCATGAGAAATGGAAGGTTCATTTTTAAGTCCTATACTTAGGTATAACAAGACTATACAAAATAAAATAAAATTGCACAAATCAAGTATCTCTGTGGAGTGAAATCTTTGGAGTAAATTCGATGATGCAGAGGTGTAATTATGCTTAATTATACCGGACTCAGCTGTAAATTCAAAGTTTGTGCTTGAGTCCGGTATAAGTTTATACCTCTCGTATTTGGGGGAAAGATCAAAACCTATAAAACTACTGGATCCTTAGGTCTTAGAGTCAAATTTTCGTAGGAATCTTCCGTGATGACAACGGTGTCTTCGATACGAACCCCTCCTCTTTTGGGTAGATATATGCCTGGTTCAATGGTAATAGCCATCCCTGCAGCTAGAGTGCTCTCGCTGTAGGGGGCAGAACTTTTGATTATGGGAAATTCATGGACTTCCAAACCGATACCATGGCCTAGGCTGTGTGTGTAATATTTTCCGTATCCGGCGTCTTCAATTACTTTTCTTGAGATTTTATCCAGTTCTCCAATGGGCATACCGGGGCGGCAAAGCTCAAGGGCTGTTTCTTGGGCTTTCTGGACGATATTGTAAATTTTGAGAATCTCGGGGTCGGCTCTGCCAAAAAAGACTACGCGTGTCATATCAGAATTATAATTGTTTAGGGTGACTCCTATGTCCATCAGTACGGTGTCTCCCTCCCTAAGCATTGAGGAGCCAGCTCGATGATGAGGCATGGAGCTATTAGCCCCGAAGGAAACGTTGATGTCGAAGGCTATTTTATCACTGCCTTCGCGTTTCCAGAAAATTTCGAGTTCTGTGGCGATTTCTTTTTCACTAATGTTTTCTTTTAAAAGAGTACATGCGTAATCAAATCCTCGAGATCCTAATTTTGCCGCTTTCTTGAGAGATAGAATTTCTTCGCTTTCTTTGATGCAGCGAATATCTCTAAGTGGTGATTCCACAGGGACTAAGCTTATATCAGTTTGAGAGTTTTTTGATAGAAGCTCTGAGAGGGCTTGAAATGCACTGAAGCTTGTATACTTGCTGTCGAAGCCTAGAGTCATAGGGCCTTTCTGTGAAGAAGACAGGAATTTTAGAAAGGCATTTTTGTCTGAAAGCTTTGTTGGAACAGGGCTGGACTTTTGGCAGCTTTCGAAGTAGCGCCCATCTACAAAGAGTCGTGCTGTATTTTGGGTAATAACGATTCTGCCGAGAGAGAGGGAAACTCCTGTAAGATAAAACAAGTCTATCGGGTCATCGATGAGTAGGTTGTCTAAATTCTGCTTTTTGAGATAATCCTGAAGTAGGGTGATTCGTTGTGAATAATCCATAAGTAGTTCCTATTTAGCGGAATTTGCGGGCTATTTCTTTTTTATCTATTCTGACCATCGTAGCTTTTCCTTGAGGACACTGATCGGGAACGTCACAACCCATCAATCGCTCTACTAAGACTTCAGCCTCTTTCAGGCTAAGGCAGCGATTCTTTTGTATAGCTGAGCGTGAGGCTGCAAGGGCCATTTTTTTGTCATTTTCTTTCTTAAATGCGCTATGGGTTTCTAGTTCTCGGAAAAATCCAATTAAATTCGTAAGAAAGCTTTGCAGATCTTTTTCTTCGATGATCTTGGGAAGAGCATCAATCATAAAGGAGTTTTTTCCAAAAGACTGTATGCCAAAACCTAAATTTTCCAGTGTCTCGAGGTTTTCTTCGAGAATAGAAGATTCTAGCGGAGAGAATTCAAGGGATAGGGGAACAATCAGGGATTGGCTTTCCTTGCATGTTTTTTGTTTCAAGAGTTCTTCAAAGATGACCCTTGAGTGTGCAGCACGCTGATCTAGAAATGTGAAGGTGTTTTCGTCAGAATATTTTGAGAGCAATATGTAGTCATTTGTTGTGCTTAAGACGCGGTACTTATCTTGTAGAGGCTCAGAGAAAAAAGGCAGGGCTTCTTCCTCAGCTTCAGGGGGAGATAGCAGAGATTGATCCAGGTCTTCAAAGAGGGGCTCACTTACAGGTTTGGGAGGAGTTACAATTTCCCAGGGCAGAGATGACGAGGCTTTGGAAAAGAAAGGGGTGACAATTTCTTTTTCCCATGGGAGGTTGGAGATAGGTTGAGGAGGAGGGGGGATTTCTGTGGGGCCCGATTTTGCAAAAACAGGGATGACCATAGGCTGGTCCTTTTCCCAAGGAAAACTATCTTTATCCATCTCAGTTTCTTCTGTAGCTTTTTGCGACTTTCCGTGAAAGGCCTTTTGCACAGCCGAGATGAAAAAATCTTTTAGGGCGTATTGTTGTTGGATTCTCACTTCCCGTTTTTGGGGATGGACGTTTACGTCGACAAGTTCTCCTGGCATAGAGAGATTTAGGACAAAGACGGGAAAGCGCTGTGTGGCTAAGCGGGTGCCATAACCCTCTATGATTGATGCTGAAATATAGGGAGCAAAGACCGGACGGCTATTGATAAAGAGGTATTGTCCAGTTCGATTGTGTCGGGTGTAGCAGGGATCTCCAAAGTATCCAGTGATGACTTTGCCATCTTCTTCGAAGTGGATAGGGTATAGGGCTGAGTAAAAACCTCTACCCAGGATGCTTTCTATTCGAGATCCTAGCCCGTCCAAGACGGAGTCATTGGGCCATGGTGTAACGGATAAGATGGATTTTTCTTGGTTAATAAGCTCAAACTTCACTTGAGGATTGCCTAAAGCTAAAATTCCCAAAAGTTTATTGATTTCAGCGCTGTCGGCGGCAATGGACTTAAGAAATTTTTTGCGGACCGGGATGTTGAAAAACAAAGAGTTTACTTCAATGGTAGTTCCGGGTGAGCGAGCTGCAGGAGAGCATTTGATGATTTTGCCTCCCTCAACTTGTATCATTGTTCCATTAGATTCCTCTTCCCGGGGGCATGTCAATAAAGTAAATTTGGAAACAGAGGCGATAGAAGGGATGGCTTCCCCCCGGAATCCCATGGAAGAAATTGTTTGAAGGTCGTCTACTTCGCGGATTTTGGAGGTGGCATGTCGCTCTAAGCATAAAAGAGCGTCCTCGGGGTTCATTCCGTAGCCATTGTCACTCACTCGGATGAGCTGGCGCCCTCCGGCTTTTATTTCTACGGTAATTTCTGTGGCACCAGCATCGAGGGAGTTTTCAATTAGTTCTTTGATAACGGATGAGGGGTTTTCAATGACTTCCCCTGCTGCTATTTGATTGATAGTGTGATCGTCAAGAACTTTTATTTTCGATGTCATGGACTTCAGCCTCTTATAGTAAGGGTAGAGAACTATATGTATTCTGTTTTTTTTCTTCTAGGCCCTTTTATAATTAAGACACAAACTGTATAATACTTGTTCTTAATAAGGAATATGAAAGGCTTGTAATGGATGCCAATTCTTCAGCAAAAATGATTGTAGAGACACTGGTAAAGGCTGGGTACGTTGCCTACTATGCTGGCGGTTGGGTACGAGACTTCGTTTTGTCGCATCCTTCTGACGATGTAGATATCGCTACAAGCGCACATCCTGAAGAGGTAATGGCTCTTTTTCCTCATACCTACGCAGTGGGAGCCGCTTTTGGCGTGGTAGTCGTTTTAGTAGACGATCATCAGTTTGAAGTAGCGACATTTCGGCGGGATGACTGCTATGTAGGTGGGAGAAAGCCAGAAAGTGTTACTTTCACCGACCCAAAAGAAGATGCTCTTCGGCGAGATTTCACGATCAACGGCATGTTTTACGATCCCCTAACTGAAACTATATACGATTTTGTAGGTGGACGCGAAGATCTCAAAAAAGAGGTCATCCGAGCTATCGGAAACCCTTATGAAAGATTTGAAGAAGATCGCCTTCGTATGATCAGGGCTGTTCGCTTTTCTGTTCGATTTGGCTTTCCTATTGAGGAAGAGACAGTGGAGGCTATAAAGGCGCACGCCGAAACTTTACTTCCTGCAGTCTCTGTAGAGCGCATCTGGCAGGAATTTTGCAGGATGATCCAGGATAGAACTTTTGCTCAAGCTGTTCCAATCATGGCTGAACTGGGTCTTTTGTCTGTAATTTTTCCGGTTCTTCGTGGAACTGCTTTGGAAGACATAGAGAAAAGGGTTTCTGTGGTGGCAGATTTTCCTGAGGATTGTCCTCCAATATTGTTTCTCATGGAACTCTTTCCCCATTTGGATATCAAAGAAAAGATTGGAATTAGCCGGTTTCTTAAGGTGACAAATAAAGATTGTAAAATTGTAGAGTTTTCTTCTCAGTTCCGAGAGCTGATTCAGAAATCTGTGGGTGATGATCCTGTAAATGAAGTTCATGCCTATGCGAACCCCGATTCACAGGTTTGTCTCGAAACGTATGCGGCCAGATTATCATCAGAAGAACGGAAGGCTTTTTTCTTACAGCATCAAGGCCAACGATGGAAACTGGGAGCGCACATTGAAAGGATACAGCAGAAAAATCCTCTAGTGTCTTCATTTTATTTGCGAGAAGAAGGTATCCCATCCGGAAAGGAAATGGGAGCTCTTTTGAAAGAGGCTGAAAGTATTGCTATTATAAATGATATGGATTCCAGAGAGGAGGTCTTAACCCTTCTCAAGCAATCTTCACACTGGCCTGTTTTTTAATGAAAGAAATAAAAAGTTTACAAAACAGTCTAGTGAAGCACTTGGTTAAGTTGAGGAAAAGCCGGAGTTACCGTTCTGAACAGGGTAGTGTTGTTCTGGCGGGTAAGAAGCTCGTGGGAGAGATTTGCGCGACATCTGTTGCCATAACACTCTTTGTGGAAGAAGGGGCAAGCGTTCCTGAGAACGTTCTTGTAAAAGACTTGTATATCGTAAGCAATGAGGTAATGAAGAAAGTATCTGGCCTGGAGACTCCTGAAAGCGTTCTCGCAGAAGTTAACATCCCTTCACAGAAATCTTTGAAAGACAAATGTCGTATTCTTGTTTTTGATGGTGTTTCCGATCCAGGGAACATGGGGACTCTTTGGCGTACTGCCCTGGCTTTGGGGTGGGACGGGGCCTTTATCCTTGACAATTGCGTCGATCCTTATAATGATAAGACTCTGAGGTCAGCCAAAGGGGCGACCTTCCGCTTACCTTACTGTGTGGGTAATTTCGAAGATTTTTCCCGTCTTGTTGAAGAAAATCAATTACAGCCTCTCGTGGGAGATATCCAGGGAAAAGAACCTGGAGAAGTTTCTTTGCGTAAAGGGGTCGCTCTGGTTTTGGGTAACGAGGCATCTGGTCCTTCTTCTGCTATTAAAGAACTTTGCGAATCGGTGACGATACCAATGGATGGGGAGATGGAGTCTTTGAATGTGGCTGTTGCGGGGGGGATTTTAATGTATTTATTGAAAAAAGAGGCTTGTGGGTTACGATAATGGATTCTAGTTTTGAAGGGTATTCTGAAGAGGAGCTTTTCCCAGAAACACGAAAACAGGGTAAATTGGACAGGAAAATTGCTTCCAGGACAGATCGGTCAAAATACAAAAAAACAGATCGTGACCAGCTGCGCAAGCAAGAAGAGTCAATAGTCCCTACAGAGATTGCAGGAAAAGATCTGAAACGAGGCAGGATTCTTTCGATCACGGGTCTAGAGATGCTGGTAGATTGTGATGGAGAAAAGTACCAGTGTGTGTTGCGAGGTCGCTTTAAAAAAGATCGTACCCGGATGAAGAATCTCGTAGCTGTAGGTGATTTCGTTTTGTTTTCAGAGACTTCTGCCGGAGAGGGAGTGATTGGTCATATTGAGGAAAGGAAGACTATTCTTTCCCGTGCAGATAACATATCAAGAAGAAAAAAGCAGATCCTGGCTGCAAATATTGAACAGGTACTCATAACGGTTTCTGTCGTGGAACCTCCTCTTAAGCCATTTTTAATAGATCGCTATATTATTGCTACTCTCCAAGGGGGGATGAAGCCTGTAATCATTTTGAATAAAATGGACCTTCTAGAAGATGAAGAGATAGAAGAGATTTTGCGTGAAACAGATCGCATTATGTGCGATGAGGCAGAGGAAGCCTATAAAGCTATTGATATCCCAATTATACGTATGAGCATAGAGACTGGTGAGGGGATGGATGATTTAATAGAAATCATGAAAGATAAGGCGTCAGTCTTTTCTGGGCAATCAGGAGTAGGGAAAACTTCTTTGATTAACTTGATTACAGGGTCAGATTACAGGACTAATGAGGTTGTAGCCAAAACCCGTAAGGGCTCACATACAACGACTACAGCCCGCTTGCTTCCACTGGCTTTTGGAGGATGGTGTGTCGATACTCCGGGAATAGGTAGCTTTGGGGTTTGGGATCTGAAGCAAGAAGATGTGGAAGGATATTTTCAAGAAATTCACGACTGTGGGCAAGATTGTAAATTTGCTAACTGCTCTCACCGGCATGAGCCTGGATGCGCAGTTATTGAGGCGGTGGAAAAAGAAGAAATTTCTTCTTTAAGATTTGATTCCTATCACGCACTTATTAAAAGCATAGGTGAAGAGCATCGCCCAAGATAGTTACCATTTGGCGATCTTTTCATCGAATTCTTCGTCTTTCCACTCGTGTTTTTCGATGCAGTAGGTTGTGACTTTTCCCTTACAGGTCAGATATTTCTCTACAAATTCAGCTCTCAGGCTCATGTCTACATGGGCTAATTCTGCTTTTGCGGTTTTTCTCACACAGGTTTGGGAGGGGTTTAGATTGGCATAGCCGATCTTGACTTGGTAGAGAAAACTATCGATCCTAATGCCATCAGGGTGAACGGCATATGTAATTGTTAAAGGGCCTTTATGCCAGTCTCCAGCAGCTAGATCCATAAGTTATTCTCCTTTCAATTGATTTTTATATATATACTACTTGTTGACTAAAACCAATCGAAAATGAAATCTTTTTTCAAGAAATATCAGGAATAAAGGAGAGTCATTGATGTCCCATATACAAAGTGTAAACGCTATAGAGATTTTAGATTCACGGGGAAATCCAACAGTAGAAGTAACTGTTACCACGGAAAATGGAAAAGTGGGAAAGGCATCAGTTCCATCTGGCGCCTCTACTGGAGAACACGAAGCTGTTGAGTTGCGAGATGGTGACCCTTCCAGATATTTGGGAAAAGGGGTACAGCAAGCTGTAGATAACGTGAACGGTCCTCTCGCCGAGGCTGTAAAAGGCTTATCAGTATTTGATCAACAAAACATCGATAGGGTTCTATGTGAAACAGATGGGACAAGTAATAAGTCTCGCCTGGGAGCCAACGCAATTTTAGGGATCTCTCTCGCTGTTGCTCGAGCTGGAGCTCTAGAGGCTGGCGTCCCTCTATACCGCTATCTTGGTGGGTGTTGCGCCAATCGTCTTCCATGTCCCATGATGAACATCATAAATGGCGGTGCCCATGCAGACAACTCCATAGAATTTCAAGAGTTTATGATACGGCCAGTAGGAGCTCCAAGCTTCAAAGAAGCTATACGTTGGGGTGCCGAAATTTTCCATCATCTTAAAAAAGTATTACAGGATGAAGGGCACGCAACTTCAGTAGGAGACGAAGGGGGCTTTGCACCAAATCTGCCTTCGAATGAAGCCGCGTTAGATTTGATACTTAGAGCTATCGAAAAAGCGGGCTACAAAGTAGGTGAGGAAATCACAATAGCCCTAGATTGTGCAGCCTCAGAATTTTATGACAAAGAAACTGGTCAGTACATCGAAAAGAAGAAAAAGCTTAAGGGGGAAGAATTTGTAGCGCGTTCTTCAGAAGAACAAGCCGAATACCTCCGAACGCTAAGCGAGAGATATCCGATAGACTCAGTCGAGGATGGCCTGGACGAGAATGACTGGAACGGTTGGAAGTCTTATACAGACAAAATGAACTCTTCCATACAAATTGTCGGAGACGATCTCTTTGTGACAAACACAGAATTCCTACAAAAAGGTATCGATGAGGGGATAGCGAACTCAATACTCATTAAAATAAACCAAATAGGAACTCTAAGCGAAACCCTTGAAGCAATTAAGCTTGCCCACCTTCATGGCTACACCGCAGTAGTATCCCACCGTTCAGGCGAAACAGAAGATTGCATAATAGCAGACATCTGTGTAGCAACGGGTGCTGGGCAGATCAAAACGGGTTCCTTGTCCCGTTCAGATCGTATTGCGAAATACAATCGTCTTTTAGCAATTGAGGCGGAGCTTGGGGATAGTGCGGTATACATGGATAGTAATCGCTTCAGAAGTTCGAACGTATCTCAGGTGCTTGTATAGAGACGTAAATGGGAAAGGAATGGGGCTTTGTCCCACTTCCGCCAGCAAGGGGTGCAAGCTCCTTGCGTCCCTTGTGTAGTTCGAGTTCTTCAGCTTATTATTGGAATACTGGCGGGGGGGATTCTTACGCTAAAGCTTCGTTAATTCCTGCAAATAACTTTCCTTTAACTTCATTATTCAATATATTCTACGGGCTTTTAAGACGATTTAGTAGAAAATGTTTAAATTGATATTTTCAATCGGAAAATTTAGTAAAAATGATTATACTCATCTTGTGCTGATATAGTAGATTTATATTTCTCTTTAAATTAAACTCTCGCCTAATCAAAAACAATAGTTTGTTATATCAAGGATAAAAAAATACCATGACAGTACTAGTGCCAATAAGTTCACCCCTTATCAGTTCAGAAATCGAACTAAAAAAAGTTATTAGCGGTATACCATCTTTTATATCACAAGCTTCAACTTACTCAGGTCGAAGCTTTTCAACTCACAGCGGCAATGATTGCGTCGGGAGCTCTTTCGAATCGGCTATCAGCAGTAGTAATCGCATTTTTAAAGATATTGACCCTTCGAGTAAAGAAGCCGACCACTCAAATAGCTCGCCCCCTACCCAGGCAGGGACACCTCTAAATATTACTTTGGCTACGCCTACTTCTAATTCCGCAACAAAGAAATCTAGCACTCTTTTTTCAAGACAATGTCAAACACTTTCTCCTATTAGGGAAAATACACTTAGTCAAGATCTCCGCTTCTTTGAGCTTTGTCTCGGTAGCTTAAGTAACAATTTGGAAGAGCTGTTGCTAAGCCCTAAAAAAGTCTTTGATCTAAGTAAAATGATCGCTCTGGAAATGGAAAAACTAAAGCAAAGATCCACTCCTGATCAAATCCCCGAGTGGAGTGATGGCAGGCTTATAGCTGGCAATTGTTGGAGCCCAATAAATATTCACCCCAACCATCATTGCCTGGCTACTGGATACCCTGAAGACCCAGAAAGCTTTTGGGAAGAGATAAACAATTCCAGTATAGGCGCAATCTTTGACTTGACTGATCTGAAAGGAGATCTCCTCAGAAAGGATTTTTCAGGGTTTTATTACCCTCAAAATGTCAATGATCAGGAATGCTATGAAAATATCACTGTCACCTGTGTAAGGAAAACTCAGTTGCCTCACTTCACCTTCTCAGCCTACAAAATTTACGACGTTAAAAAGCAGACAGACGAGTTATCATACCGTATTCATGTAAGTGATTGGCCAGAGGGTACTACGATTTCTCCAGAAAAACTCGACGTACTGGTTCAGGCAATGCAAGTTATGCGCCTTCTCTTACCGGACGCCTCTGCACCCAATGTGTCTCCAATACTTGTACATTCCATGGGCGGAGTGGGTAGAACGGGTAGCCTCATTTCAGCAGAAGCTATACATTCATTAGTTGACGGTCTTCTCCCCAAGCAAAGTATTGCTAGCAAGATCACTCCAAAGGTGAGTTCTCTAATACTTAATGGAAGAATGCAGAGAAGCCGCGACTACGTACAAACCTCCCGCCAAGAGCATACGTTATATTATTACGCCTTAAGCAAAGCCCACTCTCAAGGGGAAAGGCTTTCGGAAATAATTTAATAATGGGGGGCGTCTGATCCTTTCGATACTAACGTTTTTAGCTTGCAGGCTTGTTTAGATGGCTGGTTTTCCTCTAGCCATTTTTTGATATTTCTTCTCTAATTTTATATCCTTAAACCAGTCTGAAGAGGCTTTTTGGAAAAGAAGAAAAAGAGCTAGGAGTTGTATAAGTGTTATTCCTATTGGAATAGCTAATAAACGAGGATTTACAAGTAAGCCTATCAATAGTTGAAGACCTGCATGATATCCCTCTAAGAAATTCAATGCTAAAATAGGGACACGAGCCCAGCTATTCCCTATCCCAATTAAATAGGTTAAGAAGAAAAGACCTCCGAAGTAGAAGAAGAAAAGAATAAGATTAGGACTTTCTAATCCGGAAAAATTATAAAGCATGGAAAGAAGAAAACCAAGGTAAAGAAGTTTTACGGCTACCTTGACTATTTTTGGTTTTGTATTTAGGTTCTCGTTCATGGTCCCTTTTTTAATTTTGTTTCTGTATCGCATGTAGTCTTGCCAAGTACAATTTCTAGTGCTTCTTCATATGTTTCTTCGTGAAGGGTTTCAAACTTTGCTTGTTTGGGACCATCAGGGTTAAATGTATCATAAAAGAATTTTCCGTTTGCCATGATTACTATACCTAGTTTGGGATAGGGTGGGTGTTTATAAAACCCATCCTTATCGATGATATCATAGGAGAGGAGGAGGCCGAATTTATCGTGGCTGAAAGGATGGCTCAGTAAAAACGGATGCAACTTTGGATCGTTGTTGACCTTCTCAATAAGCCCTTCTAAGATGCATATACTTAATTTTCGTGCATCTTCAATTGTCGATTCCCCATACACCCAATAATGTGATGACATATTTTTTACACTTTCTAGAAAATTCCCACCTGAACTAGCAGAGTAAATTTTCTGTTCAGATATCAAATAGTCTGAATGTTCACGTAGAACCCTTCTTGCCTGTCGACCAGGTTCGGGCTCTTGTGGAGTAGGACAGCAATTCCCGGTGTTATTTTTAGACCTTGAAAAAGCTAAAAAATCCCCCTCTTTTCTCTCGAGAAAAGGGGGGGATTTAAAATTATTTCCGCAGCAAAATTTTTGGTTTTAAAAATTTTTCTTTGAATACCTCAGAATCCATTGTGAGCCTCTTTTTGGTTTTTTAAAGTGTCTTTTTTAATTTATAACACCTTTATTATCAACGTCAAAAACACCGGGAATTGCTGGGAGTAGGATCACACGATGTTAAAAAAATAAGAAGTAGGATAAGATAATTTTTTTTCATATTATTGCCTGGAAAATATATATGCAACAATGCTCATGTGAGTGACAAGTCACGAGCTATGCATTTTAAAATGTTGCTTCTCTATATGCTCAGTAATAAGTTGAACTATCTTTGTGTGCCCTTCTTCTTTGGCATAGTTTAAGGCCGTCATTCCTTTGACATTTTGATGACTTGTCTCAGCTCCATTTTCAAGCAAAACTGAAACGAGTTCATAGTAGCCTGCTTTTGCCGCTACCTGTAGAGGTGTATTTAGAAATTGCTCTTTGGCGTTTATATCTGCACCTCTCTGGAGAATCTCTGATACAAAACTGGAAGTACAGCCACCGAAAACAGCATAATGTAAGGGTGTAGTTTGATTTTTATCGGGGGTTGTTACGGATACTTTAGCTTTTAAAAGCATCTCTGCGATGTCAAATTTCTTTAAGCAGGTAGCAAGATTAAAAGGGGTAAAACTAAATTCATTTACGCTTTCCAGATTATAAGCATTTTTAATGAGATACTGTACTAGCTCTGTTTGGCCATTAATTATTGCTGGATCAAATAGAAGTTTTTTTCCAAAACCAAGTGACGCTCCATTTTCAAGGAGATAAATAGCTATTTCAACATTACCAAAATCTGAAGCTGTCATCACGGGTGTTAAGTTCAGGTAATCCAATGCTTCTTTATCAGCGCTCCATTTCAAAAGGATTTTAATGGCATCTAAACGTCCTGCTACTGCCGCTGTATGCAAAGCTGTTCTAGCTTTATCGGATTTTGCTTCCAGGATTGCTCCCTTACTCAACAGTAAATCAATCATTTTCTCGTGCCCACCAAAGGCTGCTTCAAGTAAGGGGGTGGCCCCAGCAATTTCCCGGGCTTCGAGATTAGCACTGTGTTCAATCAAAACATTTGCTGTACTTGTTTTCCCAAGTAGAGAAGCCAAATGTAGGGCAGTTTTGCCGTCTTCTGCTTCTAAGTTAATGTCAGCTCCTCTATCAAGTAAAAGCTCGACAATCTTTGTCTTGCCTCGCAACGATGCTAAATGCAAAGATGTATAGCCTTTTTGTTCCTTCTGATTAACCTCTTCTCCTTGATCTAAGAGTGTTTTAACTCTTTCCATATTGCCCTTATAAGCAGCCTTAGGCATTGAACAATCTAAATCTCCGTACTGGTTATGGATCGACTTCAAGGAAATTTTTTCTAGGGTTTTTTCTTTTTCTTTCACATTGCAGATGATTTTTGCATTGTAAGCCGTTAAATCACCCATGCATTCATCGGAAAATTGTACTTCAAGAACTTTTACTTCTTCAGGAAATTCTTGGGCAGCAACAATAAAGTTATCAGCCGAGTCACTAGCTCTCTCGCGACTTCCATAGTTCGTCATCGTTATATCTTGTTGAAAAAGCAGAGAGGCTGCTAATAGCAAATTACTTAACATTGTTTCCTCATTAATGAGTTAGAGGTTGTTTTCCTAGTCATTTAAATTAAGCTTGTTGAAGATCGTGAATCTTACTTTTCCAAAATTGGAGGCAAGTTTGGTATTTGCTAATAAAGTGTTGGCCCTTTCTGATAGTTTCGACTTTTTTCTGACCGAGCTCTGTTAATTCGGGATACTTCATCAGCTTGTCGCGAGGGGAAATTATTTTGCTTCATTTTACAAGTTCTCTGGCCTCGTCGATGGTCTCTTTGAACATTTTCTCTGGAATTAGTAGTTTTTCTCCATTGGCTGCAGTGAATTTTTTGAGAGTTTTATAAATAAACATACCTTCACTGATGGTGACCTGAGCTAGTTCTCCGGGAGAAACCTCAGATCCGTTCGGATATCTAAAGCTGATGTAAACTGTTAGATCTTGGACAAGGAAAGGGTGATTATTGAGAAACGGACGAATTTTTTCATCTGAATTGACATTTTCCAGGTATCTATCAACAACATACAATGCCAGCTTTCGAGCTTCGGAAACTTTGAGTGGAGGAGAATGATAGAGGTACATAGACAATCTATTAACTTGGTCTATCATTCCACCACCAGTACCCACAAGAGACATTCCTTTTTCATCTGCAAATTGCTTCGCAGTCCTCAAAGTAATGGCATGGGCCATCTCGGGGTAGCCTCTTTTAAATAAGCTACATCCGGTCAATATTAAGGCCAACAAGGCAATAAAAACATATATGCGAACTTTCATAATTCCCTCACAGGTATTTATCAAAAAATGTATCTAGAGAAAACTTCACAGGACCATCCATTGTAAGGCCATCACAAACATGATCATGAAATAATCCTGGCTCATGTCTTTGAATTGTTTCCACTTGATCCCCAAATCGGGCTAACCCGATCAAATCTAGCAAAGAAACGAGGTCACCACTACTCCGAAAATTTAAGCTGTCTCCACAGATATGTCCAGGGACTATTCTTCCTGCATTAACATTCACGACTTTAATATGATCCTGTACAGCTTTAGGAAGTGGCCGTAAAGCTCCAACAGTTTCGATGCCATTTTGGCTGTGTGAACGATGGAAGTGTCCTGTCTCATGCCCTTCCGCCCGTACGGGTGCTAAGTCAAGATAGCCCCTGCAAAACATTGTCCTCAAGTTCATCACACCATTTGTTTTGTATCCCAGATATTCAGTAAAAAGTTTTAGAGCGCCAGGCCCACGGCTGTCATTATAAACCCCCATGACTTTGCATCCATGGCCAAGATTTGAGAGGTGCTGACCACTTTCCATTGACTCACTTTTACAATTCCACATGCCATTCCCGATTGAAACAATTCCTCTCGATAGCTCGTACCCATCTGTTACAAATTCGTAACGCCCCAAATCCCGGGAGGCGTAGTCTACGACATATTGCAACTCTTTTTGGTTCAAGGTTGTTTCATACTTTCCAAGTTCTGTATATTTTTGGAAAAGATCGGGGTTTGTTTTAAAAGAGGCCAAACCTTGTGGATCAAACAGTGTTAAGGGCTTATTGTGGACATAGGCGTATAAATTAGGACCATCAGCAAAACCAGTGGGATCGGGTGTAATCCATCTTCCAATGGAGGGAGCATAATATCTTTTTCCGAAAAATACGAGTCCCATTTCATCATCAACACGCTTGTTGGAATACCTCCAGGGGTTTCCAAGTTGCGAACTATCAATTCTAATGCCTTCATTGTCATAAATTAACTCTTCACCAAAGGCACTGTAACGAAAACATTCCATTATTTCGTTTGTATCGGGATCTACCAAAGCCGCTACGGAGCCTCTATAGTCGTGAATGGGAAGGTATACTTTACCTTCAAGTTCCACTGCGACAGATGCTCCGATATCAGAATTTTTATTGTTTAAAGTACGAAATTCGAGGATTTCTCCATTCTCCCCAACAGAGCCAATTTCTAGTTCACCGTTGTAAAGAAAGCGCAAATGAGATTTCTCTAACCATGAAGAGCTGCCGCTATCCCATATAAAGACCTTTTTCCCTGTCCTGCGGTGAGTGCCGTCATATTGATAGGAGACAAAAAGGTTTTCTTCTTCTTTTACAGATAAAAGTCTGTCATAGGCGTCGTAAGCATACTTTATCTCTTTGCTTCCAATCTTTTTACTCAAAAGGTTTCCGCAAGAATCATAGGTGTAGCTTGCCTTTCCATCGTTCAGTAAGGAGTCGATCCGGTTATGACTATAATTGTCGGTGTTTTTTCTTAGTCTATTGTCACGGGAATCAAACTGATAGGTGTTAGTTAAAGCTCCGGACTCTGAAGACAGGTGATAATTGTCATCATAAGAAAAGGCTCCAGTATAGGACCCAAGTCCGTCTGTTACAGTAATTTCTTTGAGATTACCTGCGGCATCAAAGCCATTTTTGGGGATTGTCCAGGCATGGTGTGTGGACTCAAGGCTTGCACAGCGTCCTAGTTTGTCCCGCTTTGTAATACGTTCTCCGGTATTTAGTATTAATTTTTCTTTTGAGGTGTTTCCACAGAGATCATGCTGAACGAAGCTATGGCGATAGATTTCGCTTCCGGAACTGTTTTTCCTGATGATCTCTTTTGGGTTTATTCCGTCATAGAGATATTCTACAGATGAAGCATCAGACAGGTTCATACTCCGGCAGCGGTCCATATGGTCGTAGGAAAAATTTATGGGTATCCCATTATCAAGGGTTTCACCGATAAGTCTATAGTATTTGTCATAGGACCGCAGAGTTTTGCGCTTGTTAACATGGTCCTCGATACTCAGGAGCTTGTCTTCTCGATTGTATGAGTAGCTATCATGGATGGATCCATCGGAGCTTTGAATGCTTTCTAAACGTCCGAATGCATCGTAAGTTCTGCTGAGACTTACTCCATTGGGCTTGTTTGTTCTCCATAGCTGTCCACTACGGTTATAGGAATATGTCGTGATTTTTTGTTCTTTGCATCCGTAAGCTTCTATCAGTTTTTCGAGGCGGTCTTCGGGGCCATATTGCCAGAGGCTTGTTACATCATAAAGTTTGGACGAGGCTGCATATACTTCATGATTTTCACGGGTTTTATTGCCGTTCCCATCGTAGTAAAAAGTTTTTTTATCTACAATTTTTCCAGCGGGGTTCCTTTTGCAAAGGCTTTCAATGTTCCCCAATCCGTCTACTGTTGTTTGAGCAATATAACCGTTGGGGTCAGTGACTGTAACAGAACGAGATCTTTGTCCGAGGGTATTTTGATGAGTGTATTTATAGACAATTCTTGTGGTATTTCCTAACGGATCGCTAATACTGACCTTTTCATTGCGTGAATTGTAAAGAGTGTTTTCAATGGATGGACCTGATTCGAGAAACTTGATTACTTTCGTACGATTATCATTGATATCGTACTCATAGTTTGATTTCCGCATTAGCTGGTTTTGACCGTTTTCCAAGCTCTCAGCAATAAGGCGGCCAAAAATATCAAATTCCTTGTAGGCAATGATATTTTCCGTTGCGTTGTTCCCATGGTGTGTGATGATTTTGTGACAATTCCCCATTGGGTCATAGGAATAAGACGTTTTCTTTTCTTCCACGGACTCTTCTATAATACGACCTGCACCGTCGTATTGATATTGAGTAATTTGGCCTTCACCATCCACGGAGGTAAGGATTTGAAAAGCTGAGTAAGTGGCTTTTTCAACTTTGAGATGTCTATTTTTGGATGAGTAGGTGTTTACTTCTGTAGCTTTTCCTTGCCAGTCTCTTTGGTAGAGGCTGTAGCTAGAGTCTTTTTCCGTTTTTTTCTTAAGAGTCCCGTTTGGGTAGTATTCAAATTCTTCTACAGTTGAGTCGGGATATTGAATTCGAGAGGGCTCTCCTCGCAAGGTATATTGAGTTTCTGTCCTGTAGCCTTTTGGATCTGTCACAGATGTTTGATTGTTGAAGATATCGTAGTCATAGAGCATTTCAGGACGAAGGGCTCTTTTTGTTTCATGGGACAGAGCGGGTAGGCTAAGTTTTACGATACGCCCGAAGCTGTCATAGGAATAATGGGTTTCATTGCCGTAGGTGTCTTCTGAAGATAGTATATTCCCATTTAAATCGTAGCGGATCTTTTTGATGAAAGTCCCTTCCTTACTCTTTTCCTGTTCTGAAAGCAGTTGATTAGAGAAGTCGTAGGTAAAAGTAGTTTCAATGCCTGCTGGAGAAATGCTGGAGGTTTTGTTTCCATTGGCATCGTAATGATGAATCCAGGTTTTTCCTCTGCTGTCAGCTTCTTTCGTTAGCCAGCCTTTTTCATTATAGGAATATGTTGTGGTATATTGTTTTTTACCGTTAGCGTCGAAAAAAGATCTACTGGCTAAACGATCCCTTTCGCCATAGGTATTGAGAGTCTTTTTGAGAAGGGTGACTTTCTTTTTGTGAAAATCGTAATAGTATTCTTCTTCCCACTCGGGCAGGCCCATGCCAGGAGAACTTGTTCGAGGGTGGATAATAGTTTTTCTTCTTTCGGTGGTCTTTTGTAAATTTCCCGAGTCTTCGCTGACGGAATTGTCATCCTCAATACTTTTGACGAGGATTCCGTTCTCATCATATTCATAAAAGTAGCGTTTGCGCAATTGTTGCCCTTCACAAATAAATTTTTTTGTGACGAGTTGGGTTTGTGCTTTGTAGGAGTAATGAGTATTTTTCCCATTTGCTTCTTGCTTACTGAGCATGTGGTTAAAGTCGTCATTGGAATAACTGTATTTTGTGGAGTAGCTATCAGAATGTTTTTTAGAACTAACAGCTCCCTTAGAATCAAGAATAACAGGGTTATTATTGTTGCCACTGAGGTTTCCAAATAATTTTTCTTCCAGGACATTTCCGTGATTGTCGTACGTAAAGGATTTGCATAGTAGGATATTCCCTGAGGAGTCTTCTTTAGTTCGGCTAAGGATATTTCCTTCATCTTTGCTCACGGGATCTCCCCAGAAAAACTTATCTTTTGAGTACAGATGGTATTTCCGTCCTGATTTTTCATATTTTTCAATACTATTAAGTCTCTGTCCTTCAGTGAAATGATAGATCGTTTTATTAGATAGAGCATCATAGACTTCTGTAAACCCAGCTTTGCTACCCGGAGTTTCGTGATAGATAAAGCTTGCAACGACAAGAGGCTCTGTACCACCTCCTCTCGGTTCGAGGATGCGGCGCACTCTACCTAAACGAAAATCTGCTGCATTTGAAATTCGAATATCCATTTCCTGGACAGGGTTAGCTGTATTTAACGCGTAGTATTCAATCTGTTGATAGCGATTGTCGGGTCCGCTTACTTTAGAAACTTTCCTTTGTAACCCGGGAAGACGTTCGTATTGATAATTTCTTTGAGGAGCGTCAGAGCTGCTAACCTTTGTGACACAGTACATTTCACCTGCAGGATATGGGCGGCTCGCAGGATAATTTATCATTTTCTGTGGAAAGTACCTCATAAATCCCTCTATATAGAGCTCTGACAAAGTGTTTGAGCTCGACTTCTTCAGCTTAAAACCCTCTAGACTTCG
>JBLFWS010000022.1:0-30817 GCA_047611865.1 Chlamydiales bacterium | reverse complement strand
CTCTGGCGCTCCGGAGAAATATGAAAGTTAAATATTCGTGGGGGAGTTATGGGGGAGTTGCTATCTTGAAATTAGGAAAAATAGCGATAAGTCAGGATAAGTTGTTGTAGCAAGGCATCTTAATATACACCCTTATTAACTTAAAACTCCTCTTTTGTGGCTTTTATGGTGTTGTGATTACACCTTGACTTTCCCTTTAGGAGTGTCTAATATATTGGACAACTATTGAAAAATATGCTATAATGCAAAGAAGGTACGGTAATGGGCTTCACCCTGCATAAGAGTGACGAATACGAGATTTGGTACAATACCCAGCCCCTTAAGTCCCAGGTACAGATAGAAAAGCGCCTTTCGAACATTGAAATCTATGGGCACTTTGGCACAATAAATGGTGTTGGAAACGATGTTTGGGAACTCAAATGGCAGAGCGGGCGCAGAGTTTACTACGCCTACCTTGAAGAAGAAAACATATTAATATTGCTTGGAGGCAATAAAAATGGACAAAGTAGAGACATCCACGATGCAGCAAAAATCCTCAAAGACAACACCGAGGAAGCTGAAGCTTAAAAAAAGATCCAAAGCCTCTCAATACAGTCCTACTGAAAAACTGCTTGATGAGGACTTTATCTCCAAAGCTATTTGGGAATGCCTTAAAAACAACGACCCCGAAGGTGTTATTGAGGTACTCGAAGCACATATAGAAGCTCTTAACAAGGTTCAGTTTGCTGAAAAGGCTGAAGTACCACGCTCAACACTATACCACTCCTTCACGTCAAAGAACCCCACAATCAAGACTTTGGCAAAAATCATTCATACCTGTGTAACATAAGTCCACTATTATACCGGGTAAAGAACTATGAGAGTGTGGTACCAAAGCAAATTTCATCCGCAATGTATTTAGTAAATTAAGGAATAGGAAGTATCCAAGTTTCCCAACCCTCAACCTTTCCCCATCAAGAGCAATTCTTATAGCTCGGCAGGGCGGCATAGGGAGTTCTTATTTAGTGACGTTTACGGAGGGAGAGCTGCCACTTCCGTGGCACTGATTAAATGGTGCACGTAACCCAGAGCTGCGTGTCTCGGTCGCAAGCTTCCTCGCTCTTGCACTGGGCTATTTAGGGAGCTGTCGCTTCCGCGACAAGGATTTGAAAGGTTCATTATTCGTGGGGAAGTCATGGGGGATTCAGGGTGGCATAGTGAGTTTGTATTCAAGGATGTTTACGGTTGGAGAGGATAGTGCCGCACCGCTGGTGCTCGTTATTTTGTGTGGGCTTTAAACCGGGCCTTTCTCTTCGCTGCGCTCGGAATCGACCCGGCCTATATAATGACGTGCCTCTGGCACTCCGGAGAAAAAGAACGGACCTATGGCACTCCGGAGAAATATGAAAGTTAAATATTCGTGGGGGAGTTATGGGGGAGTTGCTATCTTGAAATTAGGAAAAATAGCGATAAGTCAGGATAAGTTGAAAATTCTAAGTCATTAAACAAACTCTCTTTATCTATCATTACGTATTGTAAAATACCTACAGCGTAGAATTTTGAATGCGTGGGGTGAGGTCTTTTTACACTCACCAAGAAGTAGTTCATTCCTCTTGTGGTGTATTTTGGACCGAGTTACCCTCAATTTGTATAGTTTGTGTAGGATAAGCCAATTGCGCACCACATTCTTGAACAATTTCTCCATAACAAAGTAACAATTCTTCTTGCACGACAAACCAATCTTTTAAAGAGTAGTTTTGCGTATAAGCAATAATGTCTATATTCAAGCTACTTTCACCATATTTGCTAAAACGTGCAGTATGAAGCCGCTCATTTTCGATTCGTGGATCTTCTTCTAAGAATTGAGTCAGTTTTTTGCTTATGTCGGGAATACGATTAAAGTCACAGTAACGGATACCGATTGTTGTTTTTAAACGCCTCTGTGTCCTACGCGAAGAATTTTCTATTATTGCATCGGTTATCAAACCGTTAGGAATATAAATAGGGAAGCTGTCTAAAGTTTTCAAGCGTGTCATGTAAAAGCCTATTTCATCAACAACACCCTCAAAATGACGGTTAGGTGATTTAATACGCTCGCCTTTGATAAATGGACGATTAATAAAAATCATCACTCCACCAAAAAAATTTGATACCACATCCTTAGCTGCGAAACCTGTAGCAATGCCACCAATTCCCCCAACCGCAAATAAAACACTTAGGTCTACATCTAGTTGAGTTAAAGCCCAATTAATCCCAAGAATAAAAATAAATACGGTGCTCATTTTTTCAAAAGCAGGAAGAACAACAGCATATGTCTGCATTAGCTGAGCATCAGTCTGGTACGATTGGAAAATACGTTTTTTCCAGACTAAGAGAAGGTAGGTGACAACAGCGGTAAGACACAAACCCAGATAAGGATTTATTGTTACCAGGAAAACTAATAGCCTTTCGTTGTCACAATTTTTTGCCCATTCGTGGGATCCTTCCACAGCTTTTAAGACACCAAAGGCGAAAACAATCATTAAAAATGGTCGCAAACCGACTTCTACAAAGGAGCGAAGAATGACATTTTTATTATTTTGTTTTCTCCAATACAAGATTATGTAACGCAGTATACTGCACACAGTTAAAAATAAGGCTATAATTCCTAGAAAGTTCCATGCCATTGTTTAAACCGCTCGTTTGTGATCCCGATTTTTTAAAGGTCAATAGTAGCTTGTTTAAGGGATTTTTCCCAAGAAGAACAGGCTTTAATGGCTTCGTTTTTTACTTGTTCAGAGGGCATTGTTGCGTCGTGCAACCACGCCCATTTGATTATGTAGATTTCAGGAATAATAAAAGAAGTAGCCAGACCAAGAATTGAAGTCGGGACACAAGGATTTTATCCTCTACTCTACCAGAAATCAACTTTTAACACATCGAAACGCTTGGACATTTGAGTGAGCGGAGATTTTTCTTCCCCTATCAAGAACAAGTATTAAAGTTGATAGTTGGAGTACTGATATTGGAATTCCATTTCAAAATACAGATTTTTATACGAGCCCTTCCCAACCGTAAGTAGCCTTAATAATTTCCATTGCACTGTTAACCATGGACTTTTTTTCAGCTCCATCTCCCATAATCTTAGCTGTTGTGGAATGCCAGTCAATTGCATCTCCCTCTTCAACAAGTAGCTTGCTTTGCTTTAAGTGCTCCACAAAAGGCGGCATCATTTTTGCACCAGCAAAGTTTTCAAACTCTTGAGCGATATCTTCAACATTTTTATCCAAATAGTCCATTAAGCCGACTTCAATAAGCTTAAATTTTTCAAAACCCTCTGCCTTCTGCCCAATTTCATTTTTGTCGAGAAATTCCATAATAAACTCAGAAATCACGCTATTGGATAAAAAGTAGGCTTTTTCTGTGTCCACTATTTCTCCCATTTCAATCCCGTCAAGAGATAAGCGATAACGCTCCATTGAAACAATTTTACCACTTATGCAGCCATCACCTCTAGAAGGTGCGATGAAAAAGTTATCAAGGTCACCTTTGTCTTTTGCGAGAAGATATAGCCTTGCAAGGGATTCCACTTTTCCCGAAATCCCCTTAACCCCTCCTCCTGCAAACCCTGCTTCAGCACCGGCCTTAGTTATTCTATTAATCAAAGCCTCCATTTCAACAAGAGAGGGACACTCATTAATCTCTTGAAGGTTATTTAGAATCCTAAACATCGAATCCTTTAAAAATTGAAAATTTTCCTTTTGAATCGGTGAGACTTTGGCATGATCTAAAGCCTTTTGCATCTCACCGTAGACCTTTTGTACTTCCTGCTTAAAAACATTAAATCCACCATTAAAATTTCCATCGAGACTGTTAGCCACCGCTATTCTCCCTATATTGAAGCATTTACCAAGCAAGACCTTGTTCTGAATTTTGGAGTTACCAAACGAAGTTATTAAGTTATCGGCTAATAGCAAGCACAACTAAACGTATATATTTTTTACAGGAAAAACCAATCGAATATATCGATATTGTTCAACGGGGAATGAACATGAAAAAACTTAAATAATATGAAATTTATTCTCTATTAGGTTATTTACTACAAATACCAATATAAAAAGAATATGTGAGGCTTAGAAAAAATCTGGACATTTTATTCTGGAAGTAGCGTTGGAATCAAAGAAGCCACAAGTTCATTTTTTGCTAGTTCCTTTGCCGTTTTTCCAAAATTTGTTCTTTTAGAAAAATCTACACCTGGATAGGACGCAATAATTTTTACGCTCTTTTGCAAGCCTAGCAGAGCAGCGATATGTAAAATTGTTCTCCCTCTTTTATCTGAGGCATTGATACTAGAGCAATTAGCTAGAAATACCTTCAAGGTACTCACATCATCCAACAATAAAACCGAATGCATTAAAGAAAGACGACTCCCTTCATATCTCTCTTTCAATTCCCACATTATCTTTATATTGTCGTGATACGTTTTTTTTATTTTATCAAGAGATGGTCTTATAGAAATGTAGAAAGCCTTTGAGGTCAATGCCACCCTCAAAAGATCGTTACGCTGAGAAATATAATAACTATTCATATTATCCGAGCTAAAATTTTCACTGACTAAAAAAGGAGCAATACAACAACTTACAATATCGATATTACTTAAAATGT
Source organism: Chlamydiales bacterium (assembly GCA_047611865.1). Lineage (GTDB taxonomy): Bacteria > Chlamydiota > Chlamydiia > Chlamydiales > JBDQID01 > JBLFWS01. The sequence goes on along the minus strand of JBLFWS010000022.1, from coordinate 26,194 downwards.
CGGTGGAAGCACTACTCATAAATTACCCCCAAAAAAATCAGACATAGAATTCTACAGCCCTGTTATAAATCGTGATAAAGTCACTTGATTCAACAGTTGAGCGATGCTCTTCTTCGTAATTTTTTAATTGTTTTAAAAAATGTGTAAACGTTTTTCGGTCAGAAACTTCGTCGTCAGAGCATTCGTACAACAACTCGGTATATTTATAGGCTAAGGAATCGTACTCTTTTTTTTGTGAAACCTCAGATCGATTCACCAAAAGGTGACTCTCTACGATATAGTCTGTCAATTTTATAAGCCTCCCATTCAGGCACGGGTCACCAGCAAAGGCTTCTGAAAAAAAAGTTTTTGTGTTTCCACAGCCCCAATCTATTTGAAATGCCTCAATGAATTGAGCTACTCTCGCACCAAGTACCCGACACACGCCCTCTTGAGTGTCAGCTTCAGAAAAGCACTCTTCTGCTCTTAGCCCCGTTAGCCTAGATATTTCCAAAACCCGCTCTTGCTCGCTAGCAATCTTGGAAATTTTTTCTATGTTTTCATCAATGATTGACAGCGCCAGTGTCGTCTCCAATGCAAATCGACATTGAGTAAAAGTAAGTTTGGGAGAAGAATCTATTAGCGAGTTTACAATAGGATGAAATTTTGACATCTCGTTTAATTTGCTTAGAGCTATTTGCTGACACTTGGGAATTTTAAGCAGAACACGCTCAAACACAGGCGTTTTATTCAAATTAAATGAAATAACTGGTAATTGCCGGTAAGATTCAACCGTCATATAACATATCCTAAATAGAAAATAATTAGATGCATTACAATGGTACTACTTAAACTATTTAAAATGAATTACTTTGGCGTTTTAAGGGTAAATATTTATGTGGATTAAAAAAGTAATCATCTTGATTAGTCTTACATTAGATTATGTAGATTTCAGGAATAATGAAAGAAGTAGCCAGACCAAGTGCGTATGGGGTGTTTGATCTTTTCACTATTTGACAAATGTCCTATGACCTTTTTCAATCAGAAAATTCGACATCTAACCTTTTTTGTTTATTTCCCTTCAAGTCAAGCCCCAAAAAGCCGATATATACAGTGTTAGTAATTTATATTTTAGAGGCAAAAATGAACATTGGTCTAATACAGCTTCAAATACAGAGGCCCCTACTATAGAGCCCACATGTGATGAATGTTTAGAATCATTATTCAATCATGGAGAGAACTATGAATTTCCGAGAAGGGTTCAATCGAGTTTCGGTAGTGATAGGTCGGGTAGCAGCCTTGTTATTTTTGTACCTAAGTACAGTCGAAATATTCTATAAATCTAATCAGGCTTGGGTTTGGGTAACTCCCTCATATCAAAGCTGTTTAATTTTAATTATATATGTGACATTAAGCTGTGCTGCAGGATGGTTAATAGGTGCATTCATCAAATCTAGTTTTGATCAGATTATTTGGGTGTTTGATGGGTTTGTTGAACCTAAGGCTGGAGTAGAGCCTAAGCAAGAGGTTAAGTCTACAATAAAAACCGAGCTTGAGAAAAAGACTAAAGCTGACATGTCCCCCTAATAAACTCTTAAGAAAGTCGAACTAAGATCCTGCTTATTACGCATAGATAAAACGGGGTCTTGACATTTGGACATTTGAGTTTTCAGAGGTTTTTCTTTCCCCTATTAAGACCAATTCTTTTAGCCTATACGTGGGGATCCTTGTTCAGCTTTTATGACACAAAAGGTGAAAATAATCGCTAAAATGGTCGCAATCCGACTCCCATAGCTTCGTTTTTTATTTGTTCAGAGGGGAAAAGATAGTCTAAGACATGACTTGTGTAAAAATAAATTTATCTCTTTACATTAACTTAATGAATAGTTTAAGGTATCTAACCTTTTGTAAGGTATAATAATTGAAATACATAATAGTAATGATAATAGGAGAGAAAGTAATGACCGGTTCAGTAACACCAACAGGCAGTTTATTTACCAATAGGCTTTTTGACAGTCCTTCCGACTCAGCTTCAGTTGATAATTCAGCTAGATTAAATGGATTCTCATCGAGACTTTTTGGCGATTCTACTGCTTCTGCTTCATCTCCAAGTGAAACTCGAGATAGAATGGGTATTATCAGTAGCAGAGCTTTTTCTGATCTAGAAGACTCTCCTGATAGATCACCTTCTCGCGACAAACGCAAACGCAAATCACAAGGGGCACGGGGGGGGGGTGACCGTTCAGAATCTAGATCACCTGTGAGGAGTTTTGCAGCCTCCTCTACACCTCCTAGAGGAAATAGTATAGCATCACCCTCTACACCTCCTAGAGGGAGTAGATTCCTAGTAGAGTATGCAGACTCTCCTGAATCTAAGATCTCTGGGCCTAGACCATGGGTAGAATTTTCACCACGAGCTTGTTCATTAGTTGAAAACTATAGGCCGGAAGCTTTTTTGAGACAGCATCCTGGCCCTAAAGCTCTATCATCGGTAAGAGAAAGCTATATTGAAGAAACGAAAGACAGTAAAATTGAAAATAAACAAGCTTTTGCGGAGTTTTTTTCTTCAATGGTACCTGCCGTCCCCTCAACAGATAAAGTTCAGTATCTTGCTAGATCTTCACGTGATGAACTAGAGGTTTCTTTTGAAGGAGCAGAGGGACGAACACAACTGATTTGGAAAGGAAAACCTCTTAGCAAAGATTTTCATAGAGACCCAGAAACCAGGCGTTTAGATGAGGATCTAAATGGTCCGATGATTTTTATTCTTAGCAAGAAGCATAAAATGTATTGTCACGGTGATATACTTCGCGGGATTAACGCCCCTCATTTTCATCACTCAAGCTTTGATTGTGGAAAGGATGTTTGCTTTGCTGGTGGTATGGAAACTGATGAAAATGGATTCCTTACGTCTATAAGTAATGAAAGTGGCCATTACCTACCAGATGATCGTTCTGCAGCTTTTGCATTAGAGTATTTACAATCGAAAGGTGTGGATTTATCACAGGTTACTTATAAATCGGTTATTGGTAATGACGAATATAACGAATCGAATGCCCTTGAGTTTCTTGAAAAAATGAAGAATGAAAAAGTCTAAAGGTTTAATCTTTCGTGGCAGGATAGATTCTATCCTGCCAACTCAACGAACCCTCTATTTATGGATTTTATCAGGAAGGGACTAGATAAAGAGAACTTATCCCCAAGCATACTTTTAATTTGTACTAAAGTCAGGTGCGCTGTTGTCTGAAGTGATTTCCGAGGCCGATAGATGAATATCTAAAGGCAAAGGTGGGAGCGACTTCCATCAGATTAGATCCAACTATATTGAATTATTTCTTGTTTATTCGTGTCATGTTTTTACCCAAATTTAATTTGGTAGTAAAGAATAACGAAGCAGGAATTTTTGTAAAATTGATAAAAAAGGAAATAATCTTTAAAACTTTGATAACGAAGAGTTGCTAACAGAGGAGAAATTATGGCAGTTCAAGAGTTGTCCACGAGTATTCCGGAATTGCAGTTGATGTTAGATGATATGCTAGAAGCAGATCCCATGTTTCAGCCCACTCAGTTTTGGTCAATATGTATGAAAGAAATTATTGATGACTTAGATAGCTTTGGCATGGATAATTTTAAATCTCACAAAAGTGCTTTGTCGTATTACGTGCAAAGGTATGCTCTCGATCCCTACCTCTTTCAAAGAAGCGTCTATGATAAGATATGTGAAACAGTAGCTCCTTTACAGATGCATATTGAAGTGGCGATGAAGGAATACATGGACGGTATCGCCAGATCGGACGCGGATTACCGTGTTTTTAGCGCAGCTGACATTGAGGGTAAAGCTCCAAAGCTCACTAATATTGGCGAAGATCTTTACGGTCAGCCCATTGAAAGTCTTGTCATCGATAATAAGATATACAGTGTCTCTCTCCTTAGTTACTTAAAAAAATTAGCTTTTCTTAAGAAACATGTAGATACAGAGAATATTTCTAATATCATGGAAATTGGAGGAGGATACGGTACCCTTGGGGAAATATTACTCAAATCCAACCCAGATAAATATTTCTTCCTCGACATAGATATCCCTCCTCTGGCATACGTTTCGGCTTCATATCTGAAAAAGGTTTTTGGGGAAGAAGCTATTGCAGGATACTCCGAGACTCGGAACATGGAAGTCATAGATGTTGATGAGTTGAGAAAAAAATATCGTGCAGCAGTCATATGCCCCTGGCAACTTCCTAAAGTGAAGGGTAAATTTGAACTTTTTGTTAATGCTAGTTCCTTTCAGGAAATGGAACCAGAAGTGTTGGAAAATTACTCTCACTATATTGACGAACTCGTTACAGACTACATTCTTTTAAAAAATAGTAGGATTGGTAAAAGACCTGTTACTTCGGAAGATGAGCTAGGAGTGAAGAAAAACATTCTCCGTGAAGATTATCTCCGTTATTTTAACAAATTTTCCTTGGTTGCCACTGATGCAAAAGCTTTTGGCTTAGTATATAGGAATTTTATCTCTGATGTGATGCTTTTGAAGCGAAGGAAATAATGGCGAGTAAATGGATTGGAACTTTCAGGATATTACGCGAGTGTGTCGGGATAGCGGTGCATATAAGTTTCTTAAGAAGTCTGGGCACGGTTTAGAAAAAGAGTGTTTAAGAGCTGATTCAGACGGTAGACTCTCTCGAAAACCTCATCCTACAGAATGGGGGGAGAAGCTAACGCACCCCTATATCAGCACTGACTATTCTGAAGCTCAGCCTGAACTGATTACTCCTTACTTTGAACGAGAAGAGACGGCATATAAATTTCTTCAGGATGTGCACCTTTTCTTGTATCAGGGTATTGGTGATGAGTTATTATGGCCCTGTAGCGCTCCATGTTTGTTACCTAAAAGTGATGAAATTCCCCTTGCCGATTTTGGGAATTCAAATGTGGGCATAGAAAAAAAAATCTATCGAAGAGGCTTGGGTCATCGTTACGGCCGAATTATGCAAACGATGTCGGGAATTCATTACAACTTTTCCTTTGCTAAGGAATTTCTCGAATTTCTACGACAAGAATATAGTCCTGAGAGCTCTGCAAAGGACTTCGCTTCTGCGACCTACTTGAAACTTATACGCAATTTTCTTCGAATAGGCTGGTTAAACACTTATCTATTTGGAGCGACTCCTGTTGTTGACAAGACATATTTGCCAAAATCACCTGGCCCACTGGCAGAGTGGGATGAAAATAGTTATTTCGGTGAATATGCGACCTCTATCCGAATGAGTGACTTGGGATATTACAGTAAAGTTCAGGCTCAGATTTCTGTATCCTATAGCGATGTTGACAGTTACATCAAAGATTTGACGAAGCTTGTGACGACCCCATGTCCGCAATTTGAAAAATTAGGTTTGTTTCGTGATGGTCAGCAGCTTCAACTTAATAAAAATTTTCTCCAGAATGAGGCCGAGCACTACTCCCGTATTCGACCAAAGGCAGGTTTTCAAGTAGGGTTGACCACCCGAGATCTTTTACGAGATCTTGGAATCGTTTATGTAGAAATGAGGTCGGTAGATATTAACCCCTTTGTCAGGGGCGGGATTGGCGTGGACCATCTTCTTTTTCTCCATACCTTTATGGTGTATTGTATGCTGAAGGAAAGTCCGCCGATCTCGAAAGCAGAAGAAGAGTTGATTACTACCAATCAGAATGAAGTAGCTCTGTACGGTAGAAAACCCAAACTTCGATTGAATCGCTTCCGTAAAGGTAATGTAGCTATGACGGAGTGGGCAGAAGAAATTTTGGAAGAGATGCAAGAAGTAGCAAAACTTTTAGATGAAAATCATTCCGATAAGAAATATTCGAAGAGCCTTTCTGCCAAAGCAAAAAAACTCCATAGTCCCGAGCTAATGCCGTCAGCAAGAGTCCTGGCAGCCATGGAAGGAGGCAAAAAAAGTTTTCGTACCTTTGGTTTGGAGCTTGCAGAGAAATATAAAGAGGCCTTTTTACAGAAAGAGATAAGCCCACAGCTAATGAAAAAATTCACGAAACTAAGAGAAAAGTCTATCGAAGATGAAAAATTTCTGGAAATCCAGGATGACTATGTCTTGCGTGGCTACGAAGATATGGAGTTATCGACTCAAATGATTATCAGGGAAGCTCTCAGTCGGGGGCTCTCGGTAGAAATTCTGGACCGAAAAGATAACTTTATAATCTTGAAGAATGGCCGCCATAGCGAATATATTAAGCAGGCGACATTTACTACAAGAGATTCATATATGAGTTATCTTCTCATGGAAAACAAAGCTGTCACTAAACATCTACTGGAAGAGAAAGGGATAAAAGTTCCTCCGGGGAGAGTTTATACAGAGGCTCAGCAAGCTATTGACGATTACCCAAAATTCATTAATCAGAAAGTTGTGGTGAAACCGAATTTTACAAACTACGGCATTGGTGTATGTTTTGTGTCTTCAGAGGACCAAAAAAACTATGAGGAGTCTGTGCGAGTGGCTTTTACCCATGGTGGGGAAATCATTGTGGAAGAGTTCTTTGAGGGGAATGAATACCGCTTTTTGGTGGTAGGTACGAAGGTGGCAGCTATTTGTCAAAGGGTTGCAGCACATGTCGTTGGCGATGGTAAAAGCTCTGTTAGAAAACTCATTAAGCTAAAGAATGAAAACCCTGAAAATCCTAAGCAACCTCAGTACTATATTCAAACGGGAAAGGATGAAAGGCAGATTCTGGAAGAGCAGGGAATGGATTTTAAGTCAGTACCAGAAGTCGATCAGATAGTTTTTCTCCGTAAAAATAGCAATGTCTCTACGGGGGGGGACCCAAACGACATGACAGATGATGTAGCAGAAGAATACAGTGCTATAGCTGTAAAATCTGCGCAGGCTGCCAGCGCAACTTTCTGTGGTGTCGATATGATGATACAGGATATCACTAGAAAGCCAGACTCGAATAATCACGTTACTATCGAGTTAAATTTTAATCCTGCACTGCATCTTCACCGTTACCCGGCAAAGGGGCAGAAAAGGTATGTTGAAAAAGCGGTACTGGATGAACTGGGATTTTAACATATTCATATAGCAGTATCGGCTAGAAATACAAGTTTATGGTCGATGTTGGGATAAGTCTTACAAAACTCTCCGATAAGAAATTATTTAAGGCATGATATGAGCAATACAAGTGAAACTTCCACCGAATTTGATCCAATACCTCAGCTTATTGAAGAGCTGGAACTCCCTCGATCTGGAATTATGGCCGTAATCCTGCTTCTGGAAGAAGGAAACACCATTCCATTTATTGCGCGTTATCGTAAGGAAGCAACAGGTAATTTTGATGAAGTGCAGATCCGCTTAATTGAAGAGCGATATAATTACATCAAAGAGCTTGAAGAGCGAAAACTGGCGATAATAAAGTCTATTGATTCGCAGGGGAAGTTGACAGATGAGCTAAAAGAAAAGATTATATCCTGCAAAATAAAAAATACTCTAGAGGACTTATACCTCCCTTATAAGCCTAAGCGTCGTACTAAAGCGATGATCGCCAGGGAAAAAGGTTTGGAACCCCTCTCTCTTCGTATTTTGGAGCAACCAGGTGTTGGGGATCCTCTTAAAGAAGCTGAAGCTTATGTAGATGCAGAAAAAAATGTAGAGGATGCCAATGCTGCTTTGCAGGGGGCGAGAGATATTGTTGCAGAAATCGTTGCGGAGAATGCCGAAATTCGTGGAATGATTCGTGAAGTTTTTACATCTGAGGGCGTAGTAGTATCGAAAGTGGCTAAAGGCAAGGAGGAGTCAGCCTCCAAATTTAAAGACTATTTCGATTTCCATGAAAAAGCAGAGAAGATTCCTTCTCACCGTTACCTCGCAATAAGGCGTGGAGAGAATGAAGGAGTGTTGGATTTTCACATAGAGATCCTTCCCGAGGCACACATTAAAGAAATTTACGATGAAATGCGCTTGGTTCCTTCCTCTCCATTTGCCCAACAGTTAGAGTTGGCAATAGGTGATTCTTTTCAAAGGCTTATTCTACCAGGCGTTGAGACTGACACTCGGGTTGACTTAAAGCTGAAATCAGACCGCGATGCCGTAGAGATTTTTGCACAAAACCTCCGTAACCTTTTATTGGCTTCACCTTTAGGTAGCAGATCGGTTATTGGAATAGACCCAGGGCTTCGTTCGGGCTGTAAATGTGCTGTTGTCGACAGTACAGGGAAATATTTGGAAACTCAGACTTTCTACATCGTTGGGGGGGGGGCTTCCGGTGAGATAAAAGTTGCTAATGTTCTACTTGATCTAGTTAAGCGGCATAAACCTTTTGCGATTGCGATTGGTAACGGTACAGGCGGTAGAGAGACCGAAGCTCTCGTAAAAAGAATACTGGTGAACTCTGATTTAAAGGATATCGTTGTTGTTCCGGTTAGTGAATCAGGTGCTAGTGTCTACAGTGCTTCTGATATTGCACGGGAAGAATTCCCCAATCTCGACCTGACAATCAGAGGGGCTATATCAATAGCTAGAAGGCTTCAGGATCCTCTCTCGGAGTTAGTTAAGGTAGATCCGAAATCTATTGGTGTCGGGCAGTATCAGCATGATGTTTACCAACCATTGCTCCAGCAAAAGCTAAAAGATGTAGTGGAGAGTTGCGTGAACTTTGTTGGCGTAGAACTTAACAATGCAAGTGCAGAATTACTTTCATATGTTGCGGGAATTGGCTCATCAGTGGCTAAAAAAATCGTAAAGCACCGCGAAGATAAAGGAGCTTTTGGCACTAGAGAGCAACTTCTAAAGGTTGCAGGCCTTGGGCAAAGAACTTACCAGCAGTCGGCAGGATTTTTGCGGGTAAGAGAGAGTAAAAATCCACTAGATTCGTCAGCAGTACATCCGGAGCAGTATAAAGTTGTTGAGAATATTCTTAAGGATTTAGGGATGGAACTCTCTGATCTGATAGGCAACGAAACAGTTATCGACAAGTTAGATCTAAATAAGTATTTGGGAGACTCTCTTGGGGAGCATACCCTGAAGGATATCATTGCCGAATTAAAAAAACCGGGAAGAGACCCTCGAGCAAGTTTTGAGATGCCAAGTTTTCGTGATGATGTTAACTCTCCGGAAGACTTGGAGCAAGGGATGCTTCTGGAAGGCATCGTTACCAATGTTACCGCTTTTGGTGCCTTTGTAGATGTAGGAGTTCATCAGGATGGATTGGTACATATCTCTCAACTGAGCAATACATTTGTGAAAGACCCCAACGAAGTTGTTCAGGTAGGAGATAAAATAAAAGTTCAGGTCCTGGAAGTGGATCTAAAAAGAAAGCGTATTTCATTGACAGCAAAAATGGGTAAGGAAGCCAAGGCTCCTGAAATGAAGCATAAAAAGACTAAGCAAGCTCCAAAGCCTGAGAAGAAATTTGGTCACAACCCTTTTGCGTCTCTCTAAATTTGCCGTAATATAATAACAGTATGGACGCCTTGTTCATACTGTGTATTCTGATCGATCTTATTCATTCTGTTTTTTTTCAACTCCTGATGTTAGTAAATTCAAAATTTTGGCATTATGTTGGGGATTCGAAAAGACAAAGGAGCAATCCATGAAGTTGTCAATTCAAAAATTCATTTCGTTACTAGGAGTAATTGCCATGATGGTATCCCCCTTATCAAATGTTGAAGCCCTAACCGAAAAACAGAAGCTTCCGCACCTACTAAACGCTATGGGTGTAGATCTTACAGAGTATGCGGGTGATTCTTTGACAGTCATTTCACCAATTGATGGAAAAGAAATAGCCAGTATTCGTACTCATTCCGTGAAAGAACTTGATGGAATGATCGATAATTCAATCCGAGCATTTGAAGCATGGCGAACTGTTCCCGCTCCTAAGCGTGGCGAGCTTATTAGAATTTTTGGAGAGGAGTTACGAGCTCATAAACTAGAATTGGGAACGTTGGTTTCTCGAGAATGCGGAAAGATACTAGAAGAAGGCAAAGGGGAAGTACAGGAGATGATTGACATCTGTGACTTCTCTGTAGGCCTTTCTCGCCAACTTTATGGTTTGACTATAGCTTCTGAGAGACCAGAACACGTAATGTCTGAAAACTGGTATCCTATTGGTCCTGTAGGTGTTATTTCTGCGTTTAACTTTCCTGTAGCTGTTTGGGCATGGAATACTGCACTTGCAGTAACTTGTGGAGACAGTGTTATTTGGAAGCCGTCAGAGAAGACTCCTCTCACAGCTATCGCTTGCCTCGGGATTTTTCAAAAGGCTGTTAAAAAGTACGAAAAGATAAGTGGTGAAAAAGTTCCTGACGCTCTCGTTCAAGTCGTTATTGGTGATGCTGAAGTGGGTGAAAGGTTAGTTAGTGATAGACGCATCCCCCTTATCAGTGCTACAGGAAGTTGCCGCATGGGTGGGATTGTTGGTCCAAAGGTCGCTAGCCGTTTTGGACGCTCACTTTTGGAGCTTGGAGGTAATAATGCGATTATCGTCGCTCCATCAGCAGATCTAAACGTTGCTCTTCCATCCATTTTATTTGGCGCAGTAGGAACAGCTGGACAACGCTGTACTTCAACAAGAAGGCTTTTTGTTCATAGGTCTCTTTACGACACCCTTTCTGACAAACTCCTGACTGCCTACCATGATATTCAGGAAAATAAAATAGGTAACCCTCTCGATGGAAAGGCTTTGGTGGGGCCATTGATAGACAAGGATTCTTTTGAGGCTATGAAAGCATCATTGGAGCAAGCTAAAGAAGAAGGCGGTAAGGTTTTCTACGGCAATCGTATGTTTGCGGAGGATTACCCTAATGCCTACTATGTTGCTCCAGCTTTGGTGAAAATGGCTGTGCAGACAGAAATCGTGAAGAAAGAAACTTTTGCTCCAATACTTTACGTTATTCCTTATGACTCTTTGGAAGAGGCTATGATTATGCATAATGATGTTCCACAAGGGCTTTCTTCTGGAATTTTTACAACAGACGTTCGTGATGCAGAGTACTTCCGTCAAAATAGCGATACGGGAATTGCTAATGTTAACATCGGCACTAGCGGAGCTGAAATAGGTGGCGCTTTTGGTGGTGAAAAGGAGACTGGTGGCGGAAGAGAGTCTGGTACTGATTCATGGAAAAATTACATGAGAAGACAGACAAGCACCACATACTACGGTAAAACAGCTCCAGCTTTGGCCCAAGGGGTAAAGTTCGGCGATTAAATTCTTTAGCGCGAGCCTTTAAGCTCGCGCTAGTTTTTTTTTGACTGAGGCTTGTAACAAGCACTTCTTATTTTAAAATCTTTAGATCAACTGTTTTCTTTGTTCTTCCACTTTCTTAAGCTCCCATGCCATGTCACACCTCTAAAAGATTGTTTACCATGGCTTTGATTGTTACCTATTTTAAGAAAAAGTGTTACCTATGTCGGTGCTGGAAAGTGTTACCTATGTGGGTGCACTGTACCATTTATTTAACCACAGAGAGCACCGAGAACACAGAGAGATAGAAAAATGCATAAAGTCTCTCAGAATATGCTATCAACTGATCTGTGATTTTTTATTTTCTCTGTGCCCCCTGTGATCTCGGTGGTAAAATTTTAATCATAAGCCTCTTGTAGACGCATGTTTTATGTAACAACGCCAGTGGCAAGCAATCTCTATCGAATACTGGAAAGAGAGAAGGGCTTTGTTGCACCATGCAACAACGCCAGAGAGAAGTGCAAAGTACTTCTGAAAACCAGCTATTTGGACATGTCGTTTCTGTTCTTAAGAAAACTTTGAGTATTACCAAGAAACCCTTAACGGATAAAGTTAAAGAACAGCTCTCCTGGTGGGAGGGGCAAGCGTCCTAATCTGATTTCCTCCGCTTTGCCTGATTCCTTCGTTGTGATTTTTTTCTCGATTTTGTAGTCTGTTTCCTTTCTATCTCGTAGCATCTTTAAAATCTCCTTCTCGACAGCTTCTTATATAGTAGAAAATTTTATGAAAAGTAATCCAGTCATTCCTATAGCTTATGAAATCTCCTTTCAGGATCCTTTGAAAGTATTCTCTATTTTCTCAGAGGACGATGGCGCAGTGTTTCTCGATAGTGCTCGTATAATGGAGGTGAACTCTCGTTATAGTTTTATTGCCGTTGACCCTTTTACTACACTCACATGTAAAGATGGTCTAGTTAAAATTAATAAGAAGCTATCCCGTAATGATCCCTTTTCTGTCTTACAAGATTTATTGGCTGATTATCCTCTTGAGACCCTAACGGGACTTCCTCCATTTCAGGGTGGTGTTGCTGGCTTTTTTTCTTATGACCTCTGTAACTATCTGGAACGACTACCCGTAGCGGAATTAGACGATATGCAGTTCCCCGATATGGCTCTTGGGTTTTATGATTTACTATTAGCTTTTGACCATAGGGAAAAACGGTCATGGATTTTCTCTAGTGGGTATCCCGAGAAAAATCCTGAAGAAAGGAAGCGGAGGGCTCAAAGACGTTTTGAAGAATTAGCTAATAAAATTAAAAATGTGAAAGCTCTGCAAGATATTCCTCCATTTGTTTGTATGGAAAAAGAAATTATAAGTAATTTTCAGCGTGATTCTTATGAAAAGTCTGTACAGCAGGTAATAGACTATATTTATGCAGGCGATGTTTTTGAAGTTAACCTGTCTCAGCGCTTTTCAGCTCCTTTACCGGAAGGTCTTAAGGCTTTTCAGTTATATCGGCGACTACGTCAGTTGAATCCGGCTCCTTTTGCAGCTTATGTGAATATGGCAAATTCTGTGATAGCTTCAGCTTCTCCAGAAAGGTTTTTGAAGGTGGTTAATGGGCTAGTAGAAACACGGCCTATTAAGGGAACCAGGCCTAGAGGTAAGACTGAAGAGGAGGATCAGAGGAATGCCTCAAATCTTCTTTCCAGTGAAAAAGACAGAGCTGAAAATATCATGATTGTGGACCTGATGCGCAATGACCTTTCCCGGGTTTGTGCTGATGGGAGCGTGAAAGTCAGTCAGTTATGTGGCTTGGAAAGCTACGCTACTGTTCATCAACTTGTTTCCACGATTTCTGGAAAGATGAAAAAAAAGTTTGACTCTCTGGACCTCTTGAAAGTATCCTTTCCCGGAGGTTCTATTTCTGGAGCGCCAAAAGTCAGAGCCATGGAAATTATTGCTGAATTGGAACCCAATAAGCGAGGACCTTATTGTGGAAGTATAGGATATTTGGGCTTCAACGGAAACATGGATATATCCATTGCGATTAGAACATACGCTATAAAAAATAATAGGGTGACCTTTCAAGCTGGTGGGGCTATTGTCGCAGACTCTGATCCAGCTTCAGAATACGAAGAGACCTTGGACAAAGCATGGGCTTTGCGTGAAACACTGCTAAAACAGGTTAAAAAGTCATGATACTACTCATTGATAATTATGATTCCTTTGTCTACAACCTCGGCCGCTATGTGGGGGAGTTGGGATATGAACGGGTGGTTGTTCGAAATGATGAGATTACTCTGGACGAAATAGCAGCTATGGGTCCTTCACATATCATTATTTCCCCTGGTCCATGCACTCCAGACGAAGCAGGGATATCCTTGGATCTTATCCAGCGCTTCGGTCCCAGCATTCCCATTCTAGGAGTTTGCTTGGGTCATCAAGCTATTGGACAGGCCTATGGGGGTAGAGTGATACGGTCAAAACGACCTTTACATGGCAGAACGACGATGATTCGGCATGAGGAAAGTTCTTTATTCCAGGACCTGGAAAGTCCCATGGAGGTGGCTTGTTATTACTCACTTGTGGTTGAGAGCGAGAGCCTTCCCTGTGATTTGATTGCCACAGCTCATAATGTGGAAGGGGAGATCATGGCGTTACGGCATCATAAGTATCCCGTTTATGGATTACAATTTCATCCAGAATCGATTTTAACAAAAAGGGGCTATGACTTGCTGCGCCACTTTTTACAAGATGCAGGGGAGTCAAAAGGCTTTGACGAAGTACAATTTTTTGAAGAAGAGTCACATGCTGACTTGGTAAGTGCGTAAAGTGGACTACGTGTATTTTCAGGACCGGATTGTTCCATCAGATGATTTACACTTGGATATTAAGGATCGTGGCTTTCTCTTAGGAGATGGATTATTTGAAACCATTCATTCTTTCTCGGGCAGCATTCCTTACCTTTTGATGCATTGGGATCGCCTCAATGCAGGCTTATCTGTTTTAGATATTCCTCGCTTCTTGAGCTTTGAATTATTAGAGACTGCCGTTGAGCAGGTCTTGAAAGCTAATAAACTTGAGAGAGCAGAAGCTACCCTGCGCCTAACGGTAACAAGGGGAGCGGGACCTCGTGGTTTACTCCCGCCTGAATCCCCATCACCTAGATTATTTTTGACAGCATGTCCCTATCAAGCTCCTAAGAAAGAGGCGTTCTCTGCCATAATAGCAAGTATTCGCCGCAATGAGTATTCACCTCTTTCACGGATAAAAAGTCTTTGTTATTTGGACAATGTGCTGGCAAAGCAAGAGGCTTTTAAAAGTTCTAAAGATGAAGCTCTTCTTCTTAATTCTAAAGGTAAGATTGTAGGAGCAAGCGCTGCGAATGTGTTTTTCTTAAAAGGGGGAAAGCTTTTCACCTCTGACATTAATGAAGGAACATTAGCTGGTGTAACTAGACAGATTATTATTGAGGTGGCTCAAAAAATAGACCTAGCGATAGTTTTTGAAGCTATCGAAATTAGAGACTTACCTTTTGTCCAAGAAGCCTTTCTTAGCAATAGCCTGCTGGGAGTTATGCCTTTAGTAGAGATCGATGGATTGAAGATTGGAGATGGCGAAGCAGGAGATTTAACAATGTATTTGAAAAAAAAATACGATTTAAGATCCACTGAATACCCTATCCATATGTAGTCATACTTTTTTGTGGTCTCAGTGGGATATACCAACCTCGTATCAAATTTTAAGCATTGTGAGCTGATCTTTTCTTGCCGGGCGTCGTGTTCGATCTCAATAACATACCTATGTTTATGGAGAACTCTATACTTAGCCAGTCAGAAAATTTTCTAGCTCAAAAAATCACAAATTTGACACGAGATTGGTATAATCGGTGCAGTGTGTAAGAAAATGGTATAATTAGAGATTAAAGATTTTGGGGGATACTAATCGTAAATGAACTACCTTCGTTCACTACGCTGGAAACGGAAATTTGTCCTTTATGCTCTTCAACGATCAATCTTGTGAGTAGAAGTCCAAAACCTTTTTTTGCGTATTGTTTTCCCTCTTTATCGGATTCATTATCATAAGCATGTAAAATGGATTCGATATCGTCTTCTTCTATGCCCTTTCCTGTGTCTTTGACTACAATGTCTATGGTGGAGTCTTCATTTTTTTTAGCCTCAAGTATTATCCAGCCTTCAGAGGTATATTCTATAGCGTTGGTGAGTAGAAGGTTAATGGCTCGCATGATCTGTTTTGAGTCTACATTTGCGAGTAATTCTTCTTCGGGGAGGTTCTCCTTAATTTCCAGGCCTTTTTCTTTCGCAGATTTTTGGCAATCTTCAATGCTGTAGCGGATAAGGTCATTGATATCAGCTGTATCTATTTCAATTTGGAGGACACCAGATTTGAGCTGTGAGATTTCACGAATACTTTGAATCATATTAATAGCATTACTGCCAGATTTCATGATCATTTCGAGTGATTCCATTTGCTTTTCATTGACATCCCCATCAATACCCATTTTAAGGGCTGAGGTATAAGATATCATGGCTCCGATTGGACTTTTTAAATTATGAAATACCGTATTTAGAAAGCGGAATAATGAGCCGAGGTCGTCGTCATTTACAGATTCTTTGTTTTCTTTTACGCTCATAGTACCCTTTAATTTGAGGGATTTATTCAGTTTCTTCTTCCTCTTCTTCCTCTTCGACCTTTTCAGCTTCTTTGATGGGAAGGTACTTTCCAATTGTTTCGATAAGTCTCTCGGCGTTAATAGGCTTATCTACCACGTCGTTTACTCCTGAATTACGGATGGCTTCCCGCATATCAAATTCTACGACATTGATGTTGCCTGATATGACAATTATGGGGATTTCTTCTAGCTGAGGGATTCTACGGAGCTGTTTCGCTATTGTCAGGCCGTCAACTCCGGGAAGGCCTATGTCTAAAAGAATCAGTTTAGGGATAAAACAAGCTAGAATTGTCCTTGTTTGATCAACATTTGAGGCTATTCTTGACCCATAACCACAGTGCAGAACGACTTTTTCTAAAAATTTTTGAGTAGCTATATCATCTTCTACAATTAGTACAGCATCTTGCATTTTGACCTCAAAAATACATATGTATAAGTAAACACTTACATATTCGGTTAAAAGTATGAGATTCTTTAGGCATTTTGTAGGATTCGGACCTGAACTTGACATTTTAAGGGTTGGATGTTATTGTCTTTCGGAAGAAATACAGAAGCGAGTGCCAAATTTATGAAATACCTTTCTACTAACAATGCGATTATTAGCTCAATTATTATGGCGACTTTTGTTACGCCAACTCCCGTCATTGTGCGCTAACGCGCGCATAAGAAAAACTCCCTTATTAAATTTGAAGTTATTTTAAAAAGAGGGTTTTCTGGAGAAGTCCTTATGAATATTGTTTAATTAGACTGCGATAAGTGAATAAATGTTTTAATACAAAAGGTTTTACGACATGCAACAACAGAATTCATCAAAGACATTTGCAGCCGGCCTTGCTGTATTCTCTATGTTTTTCGGCTCAGGAAACCTGGTTTTTCCCCTTTTACTTGGTAAAAGTGTACAATCAGAGACTTTTTCAGCAATTTCCGGTCTTCTTTTGACAGGAATTGCGATGCCATTTCTTGGAATATTGGCAATGATCATCTTTCGAGGAGAGTATAAGAATTTCTTTGGCTGGCTAGGCAAATGGCCCTATCTTTTCATCTGTACATGCATAGTAGGCTTGATCGGGCCGTTTGGCGTTCTTCCGCGATGCCTGACAATAGCACATGCTGGTGTAACAATGTATTTTCCGGATATGCCCTTACTTCCTTTTAGTATTCTGTCCTGTGCGTTTATCTTTATTGCTTCAATGAAAAAAGGCCGCTTGGTAGATATTTTGGGGTATTACCTTACTCCGTGCCTCATATTTGCTCTTACTGTAATCGTTGTGAAAGGATTGTTTTCAATGCCTCAAAGTTCAGTCAGTGAACTTAGTTCAATGAACTCCTTTAAGCTGGGATTTTTTCAGGGATATAATACAATGGATCTCCTGGCAGCATTTTTCTTCTCAAAAACCGTACTGCTTTACTTTGAAAGCCCTGAGGGGATAGACCTGAACCGTGCTCTAAAGGCAGGTGGGATTGGCATGGGACTCCTAGCTATTACTTATGTGGCTTTTGCCTTCTTGGGTGCTTCATATGGAAACATTTTACACGGTATTGCCCCAGAACAACTGCTTATGCACATAGCTCTTGAAGTTCTAGGGCCTTTTGGTGGCTTGATGGCAAGTGTTGCAATCTCTCTCGCATGTCTGACAACAGCTATTGCTTTGGCAGAGGTTTCTGCAAATTTTCTGGTTCACGATCTGTGTAATGGGAAGCTTAGTGAGCTTTTAGCGATGGCCATTGTGCTCTTAATCTCGATTGTGGTGTCTACTTATGAGTTTTCAGGTATAGCCAAAATTCTTGGGCCAATCCTTGAGTTTTCATACCCCTTTCTTATAGCTGTGACTTTTATCAATTTGGTATGTAGTTTTTGCTCTTTCGACTTTCTGAAGAGTGGACGTCTTAAATCTTTGATTCAGCGTTATATGCCCACACCCTAAAGAGCAGGTTGCTTGCACCGGGTTTTAAACCCGGTGTGAGAAAGACTTTTCTTTAATCTAGCGGAGCTATACGAATTTTTTTCAGTGTATGGTCGAAATAAATCATACAGCGAGGGACGGGATCGTTGACCTTTAGAACGTGGTCTTTTCCAAATCGTATAGTGGTATTTGCATGAAGCATTTTGTTGACGATGATGCGTTTGCCTAGACCGGACCAGAATTCATTTTGAGCTTCTTGAATCGATTCACTAAGGTCTTTCAAACGATCGTTTGAGTGCTTTAATGACGCCATTAAAATCTTTATTTTAGACGCTTTTTCCGATGAGAGCTCAAGTAAAAGTTTGTTGAGGTCCTTGTCGCCAAATGCTGTTAAGATTTTATCCACTTTGGCCTCCAGATCTTTTTGAGCCTCGAGATCCTTATTGTAGTTGTCACAAACAATATCTAAAGCTACAAGGGTGGGTACACCTGATTCTGAGCCGATTTCGTTGGCCTCAATGCATGTTCCAGCATGTGTGCTTCCGCCGCGGATAACACCTGGTCCGTCAGTACAAACGACTTTTTCCCCAGCTTGGGCCTCACTGTTTGTCAGTGCGGAGCCAATGTATAGATTCCTACTGGAGAAGACACGGGCATTGGTGGCAAAGTGAGCAGCAATATCCCCCTCGGCCCTAACTTCTCCCTGATATCCCATTACAGCACCACCATGAATATTGATGGAGCCTCCAGCTGTGAGAACAGCACCTTCCACCACTTCTTCTACGACAATATTCCCCGGGCACGTTATGGTAAATCCAGTCAGAACCGACCCTTTTACGATTACAGAGCCACGGGATGATTCGATATCTCCAGTATAGTTATCAATATTTCCGTCAATTTCGAAGCTAGGAAGAACGGAAAGAGTTTGCTGGGAGAAGACCACCATTCCTTCATCATCTGCAAAGTATTCCATTGTTTCTTGGTTTTCACTGACACTGACATTGTCTCCAGCTTTAATAAAACATTTGTTTACATGTGGAACATCAGTAGGATTTCCAAAAATATCGACGCCTGGCCGACCTTCGACAAAGGGGACGATATAGCCAATCAAATCTCCCTTGTCGACACACCAAACCTCGCCTCGATCATGGTAATCCATGCTTCCATCTTCACGCTCTTTTCCTATCTCTTTTTCTAACTTTCCTTTTAGATGAAGGTAGCTGTCTTTTCCAGGTCGGGGAGGGATGCCTAAAGCGGCGATAATTTTTTCTTGTGCCTGATTTGTTTTACGAAGTTTTTTTAGAGCCGACTTTATTGATGTTTCTAGGTTGTTTACTGTATTTATTCCTTTTTCTTTTAAGAATTTAACTAGTATCTCTGTGTTTATTTCCTTACCTTTAAAATCTTTGCTTGTGACAATGAGGTGAGCACACATTCTTTCTTCATGAATTTCGAGTAATGGCTCAATGGAAACGATCTTATCCTGAACTATTGCAAGTCCGTAAACTTTGGAAACAAGGACCCCTCTTTCTGCATCAAAAGAGAATTCATCAGTATCTTGAAGCCGAATGTCTAGAGGTTGGTCAAAATCTGATGGATAAATTGGGGCACCGCTAAGGTCTATTCCGGATTTTGCTGGAATGACAGGAATTTTTCTAATGAAGATATCTCCGGGAAATACAGGATAGGATAAATCACCTATTATCATGAGTTCTGCATCTCTACCAGGCTTGATGTCAATTCCTCGTGCTACAATAAGGCCCCTTACATCTTCATTGCATTCTGTGTATTCAAGAAAAATAGAGGCGGCTTCCTTGTCAAAGTCAACTCCAATGCCAGCTTTCTCTAAGCTTTTTATTAAGAGTTTTAAGGAAAGTTGTTTTCCATTTCCGCTGTGAGGATGAACTCTTTCTATGGAAGCAGTCATACTTTCTTCGTTGACCTTAATAAAAATTTCGGCGTCAGCATTAATGAGCTGAGCTGCAAATTCTTGATCTGAAAGCTCTTCGAGATAGATGTTGCCTGGATCAGTATTTAAAAGTCCTTCGGCTTTTTCTAAAGCCTGCTCTTTATTCTCTGCTTGTACTTTGACATGGCGTAAAGACATCGTACCCTCTACTAACTATAGTATTAGTACTTATTATGCCCAATATAAATATTATTTACTTAACTTCTTTTTAAGTTGAATTAAAAAGACTTGCGGAAGTGCAGTCTAGTTAACGGCTTGATATTATTTTATGAAAATAAAATATTATATATATAGATAACTTGTAGTATAATAGTAATGTAATTGTGGTAGGTTGTAATGATTCTATTTACCGTTGTTTTTCTTTGCTTTAACCTTATTAAATTGGAGAAAGGATGGGGAAATCCACCAAGATCTTAAGCCTTAGAGACATAATGCCTGATCTTTTGATTGATATGGGTGATGTTAAAAGTGCAGATATGGGGACAGGATTAAAGGATTTGTTAAGAGACGTCGAAGCGCACCTTAGTCAAGATGGCAATTCACCTAGCGACGTGCAAAAATTTGTATCAGCTATTTTTAGGCATGTATCCAAGGATACAGGAATTCCAGCGAAGCAAGCTTTAGGGATTTCTTCAAAAGATATAGAGGTTCTTTATGTGATCGCAAAAACATTGTATGACAACGCCAAATACGATGAAGCACAAAAGATGTTCCGCTTGCTAATTATGATCGACCATTTTGATTTTAAATTCCTATTCGGTTTAGCTGCATGTTTGCAAGAACAGGAAAAGTATTTCATTGCAGCAACTACGTATCAGATGGCTTCTACTTTAGACCTCAAGTACCCTTGGTCGCATTTCCATGCAGCAGAATGTTATATGAGAATGGGGGATCCTGTTTCAGCTTGCGTTTCTCTAGGAATGGCTGTTGAAATTGCTGGAAACCACGAAGAATACGCAGGTCTTAAAGAGCGATGTGCCTTAGCCAAAGTTCGCCTGATTGATAAAATCAATCGGAATGAAATAGCAGAAGACTAAAAGAGAGGGGAGAAAGCCATGAGTATGCCGATTGAAAAGGTCGAGATGGACAGCTCCAGATTTGACCAGATGGATAAAATGGTTGAAGGGTATGTTCCAAGTTCTGCAGCGAGAAAGCGAGCAGCCAGGATAGAAACTGAAAGAGCTCAGAGAGGCCGTCTCCGATCTACGCAGCAAAAGGGTTCCGATACATCGAGTTCGCAAAAAGTTGAAGCGAGCAAGACTTTACGCCCCGCATTACCTCCCGTACAAGCTGGTACTGATATTCATCAGGACGCTCGAGGAACGATGAGTTCGGTATTGCAAATTGCACATTTTGAAGAGAGTGAGACGGTTAAAAGTGAAGAGCTTCTTCAAATGCAAGGACAGTCAACACTGAACAGCTTTGAATTACAAAGATCCAATACCATAAGCCTTGTTCAATTAGGCTCAGAGGAAATATCAAATGTAAGGAGCCAGCTTTATGTCACCCAAACAAATATACGAGTAGAGCGTAGCCTGCAAATTGTTTCTACGGTGACCAAGACTGATACTCAGGATATGGGAGTGCATAAAGCTTCACTGTTCAAAATGGCCAGAATTTTAGCTTTTCTTGCAGCGGCCGTAGAGCGACTTGACTTGTTGTTTCGATTGTATGATGAAGGCAGCCCACTAAAAGACTGGATGAGAGAAATGGGAATTCCAGAGGAGCTGGATAAGCCAATTCGGAATGTGCTGGCTGGCGTTTTGTTGGGCTTGAACTCTTCGGGCTTTGAGGATACAGAATTCACAGGCATTGTTCCTGAAGAGGAATTTGATAACATCCTTGGACAGACAGACCCTAAGCTCTGTCAAAATCTATCTCCGACTAAATTTTCTGAAACAGTGGTCGATGCTATTAAAGATATTCTTGCTTATATGACGGATGAAATGGAAGAGACCACTGAGATGATCAAACTTTTAGAATTTATTCTTTTATTGGTAATTCTTATGCTTCTTCTTCTTATGGAAAAGTTGTTTGCCATGGGACAAGTTATAGGCTCTCTTAATAAGGGGGAAAATATGGATTCAGAGTTCCTTGAAGAATTCCCCCAATTTGAAGAAGCAAGCAGTATGATTAAAATGGCTTTTGAAGTGATTGGAAATATCTTTGAGTCGATGAATGAAGATGAGAAAGAAACTCTGATTCAAAAAACAGGGGAGGAAAGCCCTGAAGATGATCTGGAGAATGCTACAGTGGACGCTTTGAAAAGTATGATTCGTGGGATGCTTTCCGAAGAAGATAGCAGCAAAGAGGAATTTACCAGTCTGTTTACTGGGGTGTCAAAATCGGTACATCAGGTCTTTGAATATGAAGCACAAGCTATCACTCTCACAATAAAAAGCACTGCATAGCACTTAATGGAAGATAGGGAGCCCTATGCTTCAAATAGGTGCTTTATCAATAATGTCGGCACTTGTATCAATGGCCTTGTCTACAACATTACCAAGAACGGGGACTATTGAAATACCAGCTCCAGCAACTCGCATGGGGACGGTAAGAGCCTTTGTTAGAACACAGCTAGAGAGTTGAAAAATAATTCCTGTTAAAATTAAAAGTCTCAAACACTTCATAAATTATTCCTTATTATCAATGGAGATCCTTGACCTGGATTGTTACCCAAATTTGCCCATTGAACGCAGCTATACCTTCATCTGTACAATATCTGTATCATTGGCGAATACCTGGATTTATGGCATGATCGAAGTTTGTGGGCGATCAGGCTATAGTGACTGTTGTAAAATCACTTATTTCCGTTATTCTCGTCAATAAAAGAAGACGCCAAAGCTTGACTGGGCTTTTCTAGAGAGGTTTCTTGAGAAAGATCATACACGTAGATATGGACGCCTTTTATGCTTCAATAGAGCAACGGGACAATCCATCTTTAAAAGGAAAGCCCGTAATTGTTGGTGGAGATCCTCGAAGTAGAGGTGTTGTGGCAGCATGTTCCTACGAAGCCAGGAAATACGGAGTACACTCGGCAATGTCTTCTAGCCAAGCCTATAGGCTTTGTCCTGATGCGATCTTTTTGCCTTCTCGTTTTGATCAATATCGTGTTGTATCTCAGGAGATCATGGAAATATTCTTTGATTATACAGATCTTGTAGAGCCTCTTTCTCTTGATGAGGCCTACTTAGATGTAACAGAAAATAAGAGATCGAATCCGTCGGCAACATTTCTTGCAGTAGAAATAAGAGAAACTATTTTTAAGAGAACAGGATTAACAGCTTCTACGGGAGTTTCTTATAATAAGTTTTTGGCAAAGGTAGCCTCAGACATTAATAAGCCTAATGGCAGCTTGACGATAACACCGGAGGAATCGATTCATTTTTTGAATAACTTAGCTATCCGAAAGTTTTATGGAATAGGCAAGGTGACAGAGGAAAAGATGAAAAGGATGGGAATATGCACTGGTGGAGATCTGAAGAAGTATGAAAAAGAAGAGTTGATTTACCATTTTGGTAAGGCAGGACAATACTATTATGAGGTGGCTCATGGCATAGATGATAGACCTGTTAACCCATGTAGAGAAAGAAAGTCTATTGGAAAAGAAACAACTCTTTCTCAAGACCTTGATGACGTACACGAGATGATGATGATTTTAAAGGGTATCGCGGAAAACTTAGAATTACTCTTGAAAAGGAAATTGACTAAAGGAAGAACCGTTACGCTAAAGATTAAGTATGCCGATTTTAGTCTGGTAACGAGAAGTGTAACCCTTCCAAAAGCTGTTAATGAAAGCTCTATAATTATAAATCACATAAGCAAGTTGCTTGAAAAAACAGAAGCGGGAGAAAGAAAAGTTAGGCTCCTTGGCATATCAATTTCTCATCTTTTCGAAAAGGGAGGAGTAGGAAGGTCTGAGTTACAACTAGAATTTCCCTTTATGAAAGAACTTATTTTTGTATGAGTAGAAATTTGAGGAGTAATGACTAAATATTTTTCACTTATATATCGATACAATAGGTGTATAAATTTTCAAACGGGAGACATTTATGCAGCCAATGTGATTCCATTCTTTCGAAAATAGTAAGTTTGTTCCTAGAACTTCTGAAGATGTAGAGCAAAGTTTTTCACTTAAAGCATTTGATAATATGTCATTTATTGAAGTTAGCGGAGAAACCGTAGAGCTCTTAAATCTTGACTCTAATGCAAAATCCAAAGCTTTAGGTAAGGAGCCAGATACTATTACCCGGATTGTATTTAGCTTTGATCAAAACCATGAAATGAATATTGATGATAAGACTGAAGCTCTCGATGAGGCGGCTGCGTTCATAGAAAAGAAATACCCCCATTTGAGATCAAGTTTTCACGATCCTCAAGTGTTCAAGTTAACTGAAGCTAAAAATATTGGGGGAAAAATAATTTCTCGTCTTAAAAAGGATCTTGAAGCTTCTCTTAGCGGGGTTACAAATCCAGTTCATCGGGTAGCTATAAAAGCCTCATTGTTACCCAGGGGTTTGGATTAGGTCTCATGTAGAGGGTAGAAAAGGAGCTAGAGATTTTTTCAAGAAAAGAAGCGAAAGCCATATTTTACTAAGCATAATAGGTATGATAGGTCAAGGAGGCGATATGACTCCGCCTAAACCAGAGGCCAGGTCCATTTCCTGGTAGGCTTTTATCTTGTAATTTTTAAAAAAAATAGCTGGACACCGTATCTTTCGTATTGACCCAAGAGAACTTTCTTTTACGAAAATATAAATCCTAACAGTAAAAGCCTAAGCTATCCATATGCTTACTTAGGGAAAGTTGGCGTTCTTCGGATGCGATCGGATTGTTGGGAGAAATTGCCAGGGCGTGTTCGATATCTTCTAAGGAGCTGCCATAAGTCCCCATAATTCGATGAATTTTTCCTCTTAAAGTTAAGGCTTCAATATGATCGGGAGACTGCAGTAAAAGATTGTTCAGGAGTTGCAGTGCATCCTCAATTTCTTCATTAGAGATCTTGATTTCAGCCAGTTTAATTAGAGCAGGCTGATTTTTCCCATCAAATTTTAAGGCTTCTGTAAAATCGTGCTCAGCACGTTCTAAACTTGATAGTTTGAAAAATACCTCTCCCCGTTTAGTCAAAGTGTAGGAATCTGTGGGGTGACGGGAAAGGGCGCTATTAAACTCATTGAGGGCCTCTTCAAGCCTTCCGGCATTTAAGTAATCACAGCCTCGAGAAGTAAAAAGAGTGTGTTCACTTCTCAATTCTTCTAAAATTCGTTCTTGATTTTCTAGGACTTGGCTTTGTTTCTCCAGCTTTTGGAGAATAAGCTCTTGCTGCCTGCAAATTTTGCTAAGGAGTGTCTTAATAGAAGATGATTGAGATCCAGAAAGCGAAGTGATTTCGTTTTGTAAGGAGCCTGGATCGAATGAAGAAAATAGCAAGCTGGGAGCGAAAGAAAAATCGGGAAAATGAGACCTATTAGATTGGCTAGCGTCCTCAAAAGGGGGGGGTAGCCTCATTCTTTGACTAAGTAGAGAACAAGAAGAATCGTCCTCACGTTGTCTTTTTCGGGGGTTTCGAAAAGGTGTTGTGATTATCGTTGAGAGATTAGTTGGGTGACAGGTCATACTTTTCTCCAGTAAAAATAATAGCCTAAATTAGCAGCGAATAATACGCTAACAAGAGTTTTTCTATATGTCAAACTCAAGTGTTTCTAGATCTAGAAACACTTTTTTTAAAAAAAAATGAAAAAAATAAATAGTTGTTGCTTTGGTGGAATTTTGCAAAAAAAATGTTTGGAAAATCATTTTAATTGCGACAATTTTGCTCTATCTGATGACTTTTTATGTATATAATGGCTTAAAACTTTCAGACATATCCTACTTTCGGTTAACGATTTTGAATATAGATAAATTATAGAAATAATGCTTTTCCTATTCGCTGTTATATCTGAGGGCGACTTTCCCCTATTTCTTGAAATGTAAAAGAAATATAGAGTGTTTGCAAAAAGATTATTAAGACAATAATGGAAATTTATTAAGAGCCTAAAAAAACTATATATATTATATTAAAATTTTGAAATCATAGAGGTAGGAATGCATAACGTCTGAGGCTTGTCGTTATGCAAGAGTGCAAACAAAAAACAGTCTCTATCATAGATTGTATTTATACGATCTAAACTTAAGGGGAATTATTGCTATGAGTGTTATAAAAGCTACAAAGAAAAAGGCTGCTAAGAAAGTCGTGCGTAAGGTTGCAAAGAAACCTGCGGCGAAGAAAGCAGCGCCTAAGAAAAAGGTAGCAGCTAAGAAAGCAGCACCTAAGAAAAGGGTAGCAGCTAAGAAAGCAGCACCTAAGAAAAAGGTAGCAGCTAAGAAAGCAGCACCTAAGAAAAAGGTGGCAGCTAAGAAAGCAGCACCTAAGAAAAAGGTGGCAGCTAAGAAAGCAGCACCTAAGAAAAAGGTAGCAGCCAAGAAGAAAGCAGCACC